>JAAFHB010000052.1 GCA_010906965.1 Mariniphaga sp.
CAAGGGATGTTTGTTTGGGAAGATTTGAAGCAGCAAACACTTATTACTGTTGAAAATTCGGAAGAGAAGGTTGTTGCTTTTCTAAATATCATTCCTGATTTTGCCACTGGTGAAGGGACTTACGATCTGATTCGTAAGACAACCGATGCCCCAAACGGTGTAATGGATTTTTTGATCGTGGAATTGTTCCTTTATTTAAAAGCTGAAGGTTACTCGTTTGCAAATATGGGATTTGCACCGATGTCTGGTATTGACGATCCCCATACTTTCAAGGAGAAATCAATGAAATTTGCTTACGAAAAGATCAGAGGTTTCTCGCAATATAAAGGTTTACGCGAATACAAGGAGAAGTTCGTGACAGTTTGGATTAATAAATACCTGATTTATGATCACGATTACGATCTCCTGCAAATTCCGGGTGCACTGATGAAAGTAATTAAACCCTAAAAAAAGGTTAAAGGTTAAAGGGCAAAGGGTAAAGGTTAAAGTATAAAGGGAAGAGTTTGACTAATTGGCGTTTATCGTATTGAGAGAAAACTAATTTTCACCGGTGCGTTTATTATTCCTGCCCTTACTTCAACTTATTTGCTACCAAACAACAGAATCATTACGCCAGCAAGAATCCCAATCAGAAGCCATCCTTTTTGTCGTAGGTTCTTTTCGTGGAAAAGAATACCGCCCAAAATAAATGAAATAATCACACCGCTGCGGCGCAAAGCTGATATGACAGAAATGAGCGATCCGTCTAAAGAGATCGCATAAAAGTATAAGAAGTCGGCAATCACAAGAAAGAGTCCGATCATTGGAATTGACCAGCGCCATTGAAAAGGGGTATTTTCGCGTCGTTTAGGATACCAGAGAAAAAGTATAACAGGCATAAGAAGTCCAACCTGGTAGATCCCGGACCATGCCTGTACCGCCATCCGGTCGAAATTGTGAATCAGAAATTTGTCGTACAGGCCACTGACAGATCCCAGTAAAGTACCCAAAATTATAAATACGATCCATTTGTTGGTCGAGAAGTGAATCCCTTCGGATTTGCCAGCCAATGAGAAAAAGTAAAAAAAGAGCAGGGTGACTGCCGTTCCAATCCATTGAATAATTGTAAGATGTTCCGAAAAGATAAGAATCGCACCAAACAGCGTCCAAATAGGACCTGTCGCCCTGATTGGAGAAACGATGGTCAAGGGCAGGTGTTTAACCGCAAAAAACGTAAAGATCCACGAGCTTGTAACGATGAGTGATTTCAGAAAGAAATATCCGTGTTGGGCAAGAGGGACAGGTGGTATAAATAGAATGCTATTGTTTATTGAGTCAGGATAAAAAGTTGAGATTAAGAGGATGGGAAGGAAGATAATGGCTGAAGTAAGTGTTGCAAAAAACAGCACTGGCAGAACTGCATTACTATTGAGCGAAAGCTTTTTAAAAACATCGTAAGTCCCAAGAAATACAGCCGAAGCAACAGCAAATAACGCCCACATACCTTTAATTTGAATGGGCAAAGGTAGGCTTGCAGGCGAAAGAATCATGTTTTATAAGGCCAGGAGCAGCTAATGTTAATGTTATCTTGTTAATTGGCAGAAAGCAATTGGCAAAAAGCAATTGTCTTCTGTTTTTCCATCTCCTTCTACTTCTTCCTGAAAACATCTGTCCACGATCTGGCTTTTTTAGAAAGCTGAATCAATCCCTCCTCTATAAGGCTTTTGTCAAAATCGTCGGTAAACATCATTTCAGAATTCTCCTCATTTTCATTCGGATAAATAAGAATGAAATCATAGTTTTCGAAGTTTTTGGCCATCAATCGCGGAATGCCTTCCTGGTTAAGTTTATACGAAACAGCTCCGTTACGTGGAAGTGCGATAATAACCAAATCTGTCGGCTGGATAAAAGCTGAAATTGCAAGAAATTCGTTCCAGTCAGTAAACTCAATGTGTTTTGTTGATAGTGCAATATTATTGGAATCCATATATTCCTGGACATGTCTGTAAGTTTGGGAGGTAGATAGAAAATCGCAGGAAACTTTCAGCGAATCAGCAAGCCTGAATACCCGGCTCAACCAAAGATTAAAACCATATTCACGGTCGGCAAAACGGGGACAAACGACCACAATCTTTTGTCGCTGACTAAGGTGCGGTGAGATACTGCATACCCAGACTGCCTGATTGGTTTGCTCTACAATATATTTAATGATGCTACCAAAAAGGAGATCGGTAAACTGATGTTTCAGTGCAAAACCGATGATAATTTCGGTGGCAAATATTTCGGTTGCAACACGCTTAATTCCGCTCGGTACATTGTGACTAATCGTAGTGATGATTTCTACTTCCTGATCAACAGCAGCTGCATGTATAATTGCTTTTTCGAGTGTCTGCTTAGCTTCTATCAATTTTTGCTGAGCTGCATCATCGTCAGCCACAACGGTCAAACTTACGATTGGAAACCGGTTTTTAGGATTTTTAATGGCAATTGCCAGATCCAGCAATCGTTCCATATTGTTGGGATTGTAAATGGGAATCAAAATTTTCTGACTCCCGGTTGCCGGATGTGCAGGACCAATGATCTTTTCCATAATCAAAACCTTTTTTGCCGCATATTCAGTAACAAAAGAAGCAACAAGACAGGTGACCAGAATCAAGACGATGGTTCCGTTCAGAATGTTTTCATCAACAATTCCAAGCCGAAAGCCGACCATAATTACAGCGATTGTTGCGGCCGCATGTGAACTGCTTAATCCGAAAATAAGATTTCGATATGCTGAAGAATATCTGAAAATTGCAGCAGTTAGCCAGGCGGCAATGTATTTTCCAATAAGGGCTACAATGGTTAATGTTGCCGCAATGATCAGGGCAATTGGACCTTGTCCGAGTACTTTGAAGTTAATCAGCATTCCTACGCTAATCAGGAAGAATGGAATAAACAGCGAATTACCGACGAACTCAAGCCGGTTCATCAGTGATGAGGTATGTGGTATTAGCCGGTTTAGGGCGATTCCTGCCGCAAATGCCCCAATAATAGGTTCAAGTCCAGATACTTCCGAAATGATGGCAGCGAGGAAAACCATGGCGAGTACAAAGATAAAATGAGAGCTTTTTTCGCCCTCGAAATTCCGAAAGAACCAGCTTGCAAGTTTTGGAATCAGAATCAGAACAATTGAAAGAAACAGAACAACTGATATTGTGAATTTTATCCAAAAATCAGCAGTTATCTCGCCGCTTACCGATCCTGAAATTACGGCAAGAATAATCAGGACTGCTGTATCGGTTAGCATAGTACCTCCAACTGTAAGCCCAACGGCCTCATTCCTCGAAATGCCCAAACGACTTACAATTGGATAAGTTACCAAAGTATGTGTGGCAAACATGCTGGAAACCAGAAAGCTTGTTTCGAAGCTGAACTCGAGGAGGAATCGGCAAACCGGATAACCAATGGCCAGGGGAACAATAAATGTCAAGAATCCAAATACCAAACTTTTGTGTTTGTATTTGGCAAAACCTTTCAAATCAAGCTCGAGTCCTGCCAAAAACATAATGTACAAAAGGCCAATCGTCGAAAAGAGGTCGATGGCAGAATTTTTGGCAATCAGATTCAATCCGTGAGGACCAACGATTACCCCGGCAAGTATCAATCCGATGATGCCGGGTATTTTCATGCTCCTGAATAACAAGGGAGCCAACAGTATTATAAATAAAATTAATGCAAAAACCAGTACCGGACTTTGAAAGGGTATCTGGAATATATGTTGCAGATTTTCAAGAATCTTATTCATCTTTAAAACAATTATTTTAAAGTGTGGAAGAACAAAACATTTTCATTTCCGGACTATTTACCAGATTCTCAAAATTATTCTTTTACCGTTACAAATTATACGTTGAATATCATTTTTATTCTATTTTAACCGGATATCGAAAATATGGAAGTTCTCCCTAACCTGATGAGGAGACGTTCCCCGGCCTAATGAGGAGACATTCCATAATTGCAGAAAATATCTTTCGGACAGGTATCTTCGAATGATTGAAGGGATATAGCACTGAAATTTAATGATATAGTATTCGAACATGTCAGCCAAAAGGGTTGAGATGAGTGATGATCTGCTCCGGGCGTCAAAATCCAAAATACTTATCAACTGAATTGTGTTCATTACTGCTTTCCGAATTCGATCGTGACATTTTTCTTTTTCATTATATTTGTGCAAAATCGTATAAAATGGTCCCAGGTTATTCAGAAGAATCAATTCGTACGCTTGATTGGAAAGAACATATCCGCAAGCGGCCAGGAATGTACATTGGTAAGTTGGGTGATGGCTCTGCTGCTGATGATGGTATCTATGTATTATTAAAAGAGGTACTTGACAATTCTATCGACGAATTTATGATGGGAAATGGTCGTAAAATTGACGTCGTTGTATCGGATGAACTCGTGTCGGTGCGCGACTATGGCCGTGGAATTCCATTGGGTAAACTGATGGATGTGGCTTCGAGAATGAATACAGGTGCAAAATACGATTCAAAAGTATTCAAGAAATCGGTTGGACTGAATGGCGTTGGAATCAAGGCGGTGAATGCCCTCTCGATGAATTTTACGATTAAGTCCGTTCGTGAGGGCCGGCTTAAAAGAATCGATTTTTCGAAAGGCGAATTGATAAAGGAACATGCAGAGATTGCAACCGAAGAAATCAACGGCACAGGCGTCACTTTTACGCCTGATATCGAGATTTTTAAGGATTTTCATTACATCGAAGAGTTTGTAGTGCCCTTGTTAAAGAATTACACTTTTCTGAATGCCGGGTTAATCATCTATTTCAATGGAGAGAAGTACCTATCGAAAAACGGTCTTTATGATCTTTTAGAGGAGAACCTCGACCAGGATCCTGTCTATCCGATTATCCATTTGAAAGGTGAAGATATTGAGTTTGCACTTACCCATAGCAATCAGTATGGTGAAGACTATTACACGTTCGTGAATGGTCAGTTTACCCCGCAGGGAGGTACGCACCTTGCTGCTCTTAGGGAGGCGCTGGTTAAAACGATTCGCGATTACTACCATAAAGAATTTGATGCGTCAGATATTCGGGCTTCGATTGTTTCAGCACTGAGCATCAAGGTTGAAGAACCAATATTTGAATCGCAAACTAAAACTAAGCTTGGATCAAAAGATATGGGACCGGAAGGCCCTTCGGTTCGGAACTTTATTATGAATTTCATTCAAAAGGAATTGGGCAACTTTCTGCATAAAAATTCTCAGACTGCCGATATTCTTTTGAAAAGGATTCAGGAATCGGAGCGGGAGCGGAAAGCTATTTCGGGGATTCAGAAACTGGCCAAACAGCGAGCCAAGAAAGTTAGTCTGCATAATAAAAAGTTACGCGATTGCCGGATTCACTACAACAGCACGCACGAGTTTAAAGACAACAGTTCTATTTTCATCACAGAGGGTGATTCGGCGAGCGGTTCAATCACCAAATCGCGCGATGTTACAACCCAGGCAGTTTTTAGTTTGCGCGGTAAACCATTGAATAGTTATGGTTTGACTAAGAAGATCGTTTACGAGAATGAAGAGTTTAATCTGCTTCAGGCTGCGCTGAACATCGAAGAGGGGATTGACGAACTCCGTTATAATAAAGTGATTATCTCGACTGATGCCGATGTTGACGGGATGCATATTCGTTTGCTGCTGATCACTTTCTTTTTGCAGTTCTTTCCCGAACTGATTAAGAAAGGACATCTTTATATATTGCAAACACCACTTTTCAGGGTGCGGAATAAAAAGAAAACTGTTTATTGTTATTCGGAGCAGGAGCGTGATCAGGCGGCTAAAATCATTGGTGCAAATCCTGAAATTACCCGTTTCAAAGGATTAGGCGAGATTTCACCCGACGAGTTTTCAAACTTTATCGGCGAAAATATCCGGCTCGATTCTGTGATTCTGAATAAAAACGATTCTGTTTCTGAAATGCTCGAGTATTACATGGGAAAGAATACACCCGATCGTCAGGATTTTATTATCGGGAATCTTCATGTCGAAAAAGATGAACTTTAAAATTTATTCATCCGCAAATATTGATCAGTCTGAAATATCGGTATACCATATTAACAACTCCATTTTAACTGTAAAAAATGTCGGACGAAGAAGATAACGAGCTAAAACCGCTTTCTGAAGAAGACGAGGCCAAAGAGGGAAAAAAGGAACTTCATCACATCGTTTATTTGTCGGCGATGTATAAAAACTGGTTCCTCGATTACGCTTCGTATGTTATTCTGGAGAGAGCTGTTCCTTATGTCAACGATGGATTAAAACCTGTTCAGCGTCGGATCCTTCATGCAATGAGGCAGATGGATGATGGACGTTATAACAAGGTCGCCAATATCATCGGGCAAACCATGATGTATCATCCACATGGTGATGCGTCTATTGGAGATGCCCTGGTTCAGCTCGGACAAAAGGATTTGCTGATTGATGCCCAGGGAAACTGGGGTAATATTCTCACCGGTGATGGTGCTGCAGCTCCCCGTTATATTGAGGCGCGGCTTTCGAAATTTGCGTTAGAGGTCGTTTTCAATCCTAAAACTACCAAATGGCAGCTTTCGTACGATAGCCGAAACAGGGAGCCTGTTACTTTGCCTGTGAAATTCCCGCTTTTACTGGCGCAAGGGGTTGAAGGAATTGCCGTTGGACTTGCTTCAAAGATTTTACCTCACAATTTTATTGAATTGCTTGATGCCTGTATTGCTTATCTTAACAATGAAGATTTTGAGCTATTCCCCGATTTTCTGACGGGTGGCTTTATTGATGTTTTGAAATACAACGATGGATTACGCGGAGGCGCAGTTAAGATAAGGGCAAAGATCGAAAAACAGGATAGCAAAACACTCGTTATTACCGAAATACCGTTCGGGAGAACAACGTCTTCCCTGATTGAATCGATCGTTAAGGCGAATGAGAAAGGCAAAATAAAGGTAAAACGGATCGATGATAATACATCTGCGAATGTCGAGATACTGATCCACCTGATGCCGGGTATCAGTTCGGATAAGACCATTGACGCACTTTATGCCTTCACCGATTGCGAAGTATCTGTTTCACCAAATGCCTGCATTGTCGAAGACGATAAGCCTAAGTTCATCAACGTCACTGAGATTCTTAAAAAATCGGTTGATAAAACAGTTGAATTACTGAAGCTTGAGCTGGAGATTCGGATGGGTGAATTAGAAGACCAATGGCATTTTGCGTCGTTGGAACAGATATTCATCGATGAGCGCATCTATAAGGACAAAGCTTTTGAAGATTCAAATAATATGGATCAGGCTGTCGATTATATCGATCAACGACTTGAACCGTGGAAGCCAAAATTCAGGCGTGCGATTACACGCGAAGATATTCTCAAACTGATGGAAATCAGAATGGGACGTATTCTGAAATTCAATACCGACAAGGCAAATGAATTGATCAAAGGGATTGAGGATGGTATGGCCGAAGTATTGACAAACCTTCAGAATTTAATTCCTTATACCATTGCCTGGTACGAACACCTTAAAGCAAAATACGCGAAAGGCCGGGAGCGAAAAACCGAAATCAGAAGCTTCGAAAATATTGAGGCTGCAAAGGTGATTGTTGCCAATGAAAAATTGTACATCGATCGCGAAGAGGGATTTATAGGTACCGGTTTGAAAAAAGCCGAATACTTGTGCGATTGCTCTGATATTGACGATGTTATTGTCTTTCGTCGCGATGGTGTTTATTTCGTGATGAAAGTGACGGATAAAGCTTTCATCGGAAAAAATGTCCTCCACGTTGCTATTTTTGAGAAAAACGATAACCGCACGATTTATAATCTTGTTTACCGCGATGGCAAGGCGGGCGCTACTTATATGAAGCGTTTCTGTGTTACGGGTGTAACGCGCGACAAGGAGTACAATATGACGATTGGATCGGAAGGATCGCGGATACTCTATTTCAGTGCCAATCCAAATGGCGAGGCAGAAGTTTTGCGGATCACCTTCAAACCAAAGCCAAAACTTAAAAAACTGGTCGACGAAATCGATATGGCAGCCCTGGCGATCAAGGGTCGGCTTTCGATGGGTAACCTTGTGACGAAGAATGAAGTGCATAAAGTTACCTTAAAGGAAAAGGGCCTTTCTACGCTCGGAGGACGCAAAATCTGGTTCGACGAAGATGTGCTTCGGTTGAATGCCGATAGTCGTGGCAAATACCTTGGTGAATTTACGGGTGATGAAAAGATATTGGTGCTTGATAAAGATGGCGGATACCAGGTCTATTCCTACGATTTAGAGAATCATTTCGAAAAAAATATCCTTTCGATTGAAAAATTCCGACCTGCAAAAGTCGCTTCTGTTGTCTATTTTGATGCAGAGCAAAACTTCTACTATGTAAAACGGTTTCAAATTGAAGCCAATGGAGGCAAGCCTTGCCGGTTTATTGGCGAGCATCCCGGTAGTAAATTGATTAGTGTAACCTGGGTGACTTATCCACGACTTGAAATTGAATTTGGAGGAGAGAAGAACAACGACCGTGAGAACGAAATCATCGAGGTTGCTGAGTTTATTGGCGTGAAGTCGTATAAGGCAAAAGGAAAGCGTTTATCGAGCTATGAAGTGAAGGATATTCACGAACTCGAACCAATTATTAAGGATGAAGATATTATACCCGAAGAGATTGCGGAACCGATTGTAGCAGATGATATTCCTTTCGAAATCAACCGTCCGGCAGGCGAAAGCGACCCGAGTCAGATGGAAATAAACTTTGACTGATGAGAATTTACCTGGTTGGATACATGGGTTGCGGTAAATCCACAATCGGACGCAAAGTTGCTGAAATATTGGGGATTAGCTTTGTCGATCTTGATAAATACATCGAAGAGCGTTATTTCAAGACAGTTCCGGCCATTTTTGCAGACGAAGGGGAGGAGCGATTTCGTGAGAAAGAGCGAATCTCTTTGCGCGAAGTTTCTCAATTTGAGAATATTGTTGTCGGTACCGGCGGAGGAGCTCCCTGCTTCTTCGATAATATGGAGGTGATGAACAACAACGGAGTTACCGTTTATATTGCACCAGATACAGATGTTCTTGCCGCAAGACTTCTGAAATCAAAAACCGAACGACCCTTGATCGCAGGTAAATCGCCTGATGAATTGATTTCGTTTATAAATAATGCCTTGCTGAAACGCGCCCCGTTTTACGAAAAATCGAAAATCATTATCCGCGGAGAAAATAACCTTGATCCGCAACTGGTAATTGACAGGATCAATCAGTTTGACCAGAATTAATAATTGACAGCTAAAAGTTTATAATATTCTTATTTATAATTATTTAAATAAAACAAATGATTAAAAAAGTATTTGTATTAGTGACATTTGCGCTGGTCTTTTAGTTAAGCATCGTCGCACAGGAGAAGTTGAAGTTGAAGGTGCATGCCGGGATAAACTATGCCATACCTAAAGGCATTTTCGACAAAGAACAGGTGTATACGAATAACAAAATCTGGTACACTGGAATTGAAATCGGTACAACGATGTCGTACAATGTTCTTCCGTGGCTGGCGGTGCAATCGGGTTTAAACTTCGAAAAGATCAGAACAGGTTATCAGGTTTATACCTCTTCTGGCGGTGGTGATACAATAGGAAGTTATGGTACAGGGGTAACACGTAGTATGGTGAAATATCATTATTCCAAAAACTATTTGAATGTACCGTTTCACCTTGTAATTAACACCTCGTCCAATTTTGGTTTTTTTGGCGGGGTGGGATACCGGTTCTGTTTAAATAAAGCGATTGGTTACGAGAGTACTATGGAATGGAGCGAGGTGATTTATACCGGCGGTTTCTTTGTAAACATTGACAGGATCACCACGAACTTTAGTTACACGCAGGGAGTTGGCCAGAAACGTGGGTGGAACTTATCACCAAGCAGAACCATCTCCTTTACGGTGGCCTATACGCTGTGGAAGAAGTGATTAAGCGACTATTCAATATTTAAACAAAAGCTGCCTCCAAGTCGGGGGCAGCATTTGTTTTGCCCGTTTGCTTAGGTACGGAATTGGTTGTATTTAATATTTGTAATCTATTTGTCGCCGCTATGAGGCTTCCGTTGGTGATTATTTGATTTCTTTACCAAACTTCCGCCGCTATGCGGCTATTCAATACCTTTTGAGGTGCATAGCACCGATAGTTTGGTAGTAAAAATTATTTGATCATCATTTTAAAAGCCGCATTGCGGCTGCAGATTTTAGGATTGTGATTTGTGAAATGACAAGATTAAACGATGTCAATTACTTATAAACCAACATAAATGAATAAAATATTCTTGCTGCTGCTTTTTCTAATGGTTAGCCATATCGCACTGGCACAGCAAAAGTTTACGATCAGCGGCCATATTACCGATTCGGCAAACAACGAGGGGCTAATTGGGGCAACTGTTGTTGATCCATTGAGCCTAAAGGGAACATTTGCAAACAATTACGGGTTTTACAGCATCACCCTGCCGGCAGGTAAGTTTAAGCTTACTTTCTCTCGTCGGTAATTGATGTAAGGATGAAAGAGGGTAATGAAAAGGAGTTTCACGGCAACATCAGCCTTGGACTTATTTCGTCCAAATTTCATCTCGAAGGACCTATTGTAAAGGAACGTACGGCATTTTCGATCTCAGCCAGGCGCACCTATTTGGATATGCTGACAACACCGATCCAGAAAATTATAAACAAGGGCGATTATACGGGTTACTACTTTTACGACATGAACGTCAAAGTCAACCACCGGTTTTCGGATCGTAGCCGGCTATTCTTAAGCTCCTATCTCGGTAAAGACAATTTATATAGTCGTTCGGGTAGTGACGGTTCTTCCCAGGATGGAAGGCGAATTGCAAAAGGGGAAGAAGGGCTCGATTGGGGCAACGTTACTACAGCGCTACGTTGGAACTACCTTTTCAATAACAAACTTTTCAGCAATAGCACGATCACTTACAGCAGGTACAATTTTAAAGTTGGAAATGAAAATCGAGTTAATTTGCCGGGTAAAGGGACGAGCAGCTTTGATAAATACGAATTTGGTTCAGGGATAAACGACTGGGCCTATAAAATAGATTTCGATTATTTCCCGTCGCCTGATCACGCGGTGAAATTCGGTGCCAACTATATCTACCACAGCTTTAGACCCGGTGTAAAAACCTATCAAACTGATAACGAAGACAGCACTTCCATTGACAAAGTTTTCGGTGATAAAAACATCAACGCAAGCGACTTTTCGGTTTATGCTGAAGATGACATTACCCTGGGTGCCAGCCTGAAAGCAAATGTCGGATTGCATGCTTCGGCATTCAATGTGCAGAACACCTTCTATACTTCGCTGGAACCAAGATTGTCTGTGAATTATATGGCAAGGCGTGATTTGTCTTTTAAGGCATCTTATTCACGCATGAAACAATACATTCACCTGCTTACCAGTTCCTCGTTAAGTCTGCCAACCGATCTCTGGGTTCCGGTAACGAAAAAAATCAGACCAATGACAGCAGAACAGGTTGCGGTTGGCGCTGTTTATCGGCTTGCCGATGGACTGGATCTCACGGTCGAAGGATTCTACAAAAAAATGAACAACCTGATTGAATACAAGGAAGGAACTTCGTTTTTTGGTGCATCAGATGATTGGGAAGATAAAGTAGAGAGCGGGAAAGGATGGGCTTATGGCAGTGAGGTGATGATCAGCAAGGAGATAGGCAAAACTACAGGATGGATTGGTTACACCTTGTCGTGGGCTGACAGACAATTCGAAAATATCAGCTTCGGGAACAAATTCCCTGCCCGATACGACAGCAGGCACTACATCACCATCGTGTTAAGTCACAAATTCAACGATAAGGTTGACATAGGTTCTAACTGGTGTTACCGCACGGGTAATGCAGTAACGCTTTCTACCCAGCAAATCAACGCAGATATACCTTTCGCTGATAATAGGTTTATCATAGATTATTTCGATGGTCGTAATAATTACAGGATGCCGTCCTACCACCGGCTCGATTTTGGGATCAACTTCCACAAACAAAAACGGAAGGGAGTGAGAACCTGGAACTTCAGCATTTATAATTTGTACAGCCGTCAAAATCCATTAAGCCTTAGTCTTGAAACCAACAATAATGGTGAACATGTGCTGAAGCAATCAAGTCTCTTTTCGATCATCCCTTCATTTACCTATAGTTTTAAATTTTAATAGCGTAAGTTATGTACAAATCAATACGATATTTTACCGTTCTTGCCCTCTTCGTGCTATTATTGGCTTGCGAAAAAGAGATCGGGTTCAGGCCAAAAGCGCAAATCCCTTTTTTAGTGATGAACAGTTACCTCAATCCGGATAGTATTATAGCCGTGAGTGTAAGCAAAAGTATTTCTGTTGCAGCCAAATTGACCCTTGAAATTGTTGACGATGCGGAGGTAAACGTTTATGAAGATGAGAAGCTATTGGAGACGCTGAAATTCGACGCTGCTAATCATCAGTATCGGGGAACCGGCAAACCGTCAATCGGGAAAAAATATAAAATCACTGTTGCTAAAAACGGCTTTTTGCCTATCGATGCGACAACAGTTATTGAGCCGGCGCCCAAAATTCTCGTGTTTAGTGTGATAAAGGACCCCAATTCGGGAAAATTAATTGCAACCTTGAGATTTAAAGATCAGGAAGGGGTCGCAAATTTTTATCGGCTGGTGGTTAAGATTGAGTCTGAGTACATGGAATTACCGCAATGGGCCGATAAATCTCAGAATACATCAAGCTCCGGATGGAAGGGGAAAACTTTTTATGAGTATAGATCCGAAGTTTACACTGATGACCCTATTTTAGATTGGCAAAAGAATCGTTCAACCGGCGGATTGTTAACGGATGAACCTGAAAATCTTTTCCTTATTTTCAATGACGAACTGATTGACGGGAAAGAGTATTCATTGATCTTTTCCTATTATTTCTCGGGTGGACATGGAGACAAAAGTAATAAAACGATGGTCTATTTTCAGGCAATTTCGAAGGACCTTTACAGGTATTTGAAAACCATTTCTGTCGTAGCAAATTTTGGTGGTAGCCCAATTTGGGAACCGGTACAGGTTTTCAGTAATGTGAATAACGGCGGAGGTATATTAGGCAGTTATAATACTGAAATAGTAAGTTCCAATTTCTAATGATTCAATGATTAAGTATTTATTGATTTGATACATGCATGCAAAATGCATGAGAATCGAAAAGACAAAGAGAAATGGAGAATGTGAACTTAACTGAAATATAATATTTATAATTGTGAAAAATATATTCTTTGTTGTTGGCTTTTCTCTCTTGTATTCAATGGCATTCAGCCAGCAAACTGGTCAATTTTTTAAATCATTGGATAAAAAGGAGTTAATGTCCCGATTATTCTCTGGCGCAACATTTAATGATCGGCAGGAAGCCGTCTGGAAAACTAACAAAACCGAAAGCTTAAAAATATGTTGCTAAATTTAAAAGAGAAATACAATATTTCCATCTGTAAAATAAAACGTTGCAAAAACTATATGGGCCAGAGATGGGTGGAGGCCCTGAAAATTAATAAGTTAATGATGATGAAAAATAAAATTGAAATTTGCTGATTTATTAATTATATATTCTTATATTTAAGAAAAAATGTTAAGGAACTGAAGGGTGATGTTTTAAGCACTATAAGCAAATATAAATATTTATCATGGCCAGAAGAAATTGATGTTTTTTTTCATGAGAAGATGAAATAATTAACCTCAATCATAAACATTATGAAAAAAATTTGTTTGACCTTTGTCTTTATTTTTGTTCTTTGCATTTCAGTTTTTTCTCAAAGCTGCTGGCCTGATACAAGTGATCAATACTGGAAAATCAGTGAATCGTTATATGGATCCAAGAGATTATCAGATTGCGACCCAAACGCATATTATAATTGTCACGGTTTTGTAATGAATTACTTTGAAGACGACTGTAAACAACCTAGTTGGACAGGAAGTCAAATAACTGCTCCCTATACCTGTCCAAATATACAAGGAATAAAATCTGAATTTGATTATCAAAATAGCGGGAAATATGTTCAAGTTGTCTCTGAATCAAATGCAAACATTGCTTTTTACGATTTTTTACTAGGGTCTCATTCTGCTGTAAAAGAAGTAATTGGTGGTGGGGTTGTAAAATACCTTTCTAAATATAACTATAATGGCCCACTTGTTGCCCACGATTTGACAGGTTCGTGGTATCACTTATCAGGACAAGAGCTTGTCCCACCAAAACCAATTCAATTTTGGGCATATATTGGTGGGATATCAGGTAATTTAAATATTGTTGGACTTCAAATGCCTATTTTTTCCGTAAATAATAATTCAGGCGTTACCTACTCATGGTCAATACCAACTGGCTATTCCAACATCTCAATTTATTCAGGTGCGAATCAAAGTTCGGTAACTTTGAACCCCATACACAGTGGAACTGCTATTCTCCAGTTGGAAGTAAGCTCTGCTTGCGGTTCAGTAAAGACACAGCAAGTTTATTTAAATATTCAGACAAACGTTTGCCTGGAAGGTACGTATAGCAATTCAGGTATCGTAAAAAATTTGAATACTGTGAACAGAGTATCGGTTGGTAGTGTTACAGCAGCTGTTACATGCCCTAATGCCACTTCTTTCAAGTGGCAAAGGACTTCCGGAAATATAAATAGCGTGTATACAACAGATGCTTATGTTGAATTCACAATGCCCTCCGGTGGCTCAATTAGTTTTTCTGTTAGTGCTAAAAATGGTTCAACCACATTGGCCACGAGAGATGTGACTTTTTACAATTTAGGTTCCTTTATGGTATTTCCCAACCCATCAACCAATGAGTTTAAAATTGATTTGAATAAAGAATTAACCTTCACCGTTGTGCTGCAAAGTTTAGATTTTCAGGTAAAAAAAGAGATAAAAGAATACGCCGGTGGAAAATCAATTGACGTTTCCGGACTCAAGTCTGGTGATTATTCCCTATCCATCTATTTTGAAGGAAAGCCAGTCAGTAAGCAACGAATATTTATTTCCAAACAGTAATAACTCCATTAATTATGAAACAACTATCAATCATCCTGTTCATCTTTTCATGTCTTAGCCCGCACCTGTTTGCTCAGAACAAGCTAAATGACAGATTTAGTTTTTCTATTAGTGGCGGCGCGGCTATTCCCGTTGGAACCTTCGGAATGAAAGATATCAGCAATGCCGTCATCTATTACGTGCCTAATAGTAATGATCCGTCGTATAAATATCTTATTGGTATTGACAAATCAAAAAGTGGTTTTGCCAAAAACGGTTATTGTTACAATGCTCAAATCAGCTACCGGATGACCAACCACGTATTTCTATTTCTGCGTGCAGGACAGACAAAAAATTCTGTTCAAACATCCGAGATTTCAGCATTTTTAACACATAGATCAGATCTTCAGGAGTTTGAGGAGGCGGATTATAAGATTGGTTCAGTTACACCAGGAGTCGGATATACAATGAGTTTAAAGCAATGGGACATTTCCCTTGGTCTATTTGGTGGTCTGGCACGAAGCAAATTCCCTTCATACAGGAGTATCTTATTATACACTACTACAGTTCCCCCAATAACCTGGGGGCACGAAGGAGAAACACCAAATTTGTTTAGCTTTTCGAAGGGTGGAGTACTAAGTATCAATCGTCGGATTAAACAAATAAGTGCCGGTATCGAAATCACCTACCAGCATTCAAACTTTAAGTATGATATAACTATGCGGACCATTCCAGGTGGTACTCCCAATGCAACAGCCCATGATAAGCTGGTCGTATCCTTATTAACAGTTGGGCTTCAATTGGCTTATTCATTCGGGAAGTGAGCTTGCAGTCGCGAAAAGCGGTATTAAGCAAGTAAAACAACAATAAATCGATCAATTATGAAACAACTATCAATCATCCTGTTCATCTTTTCGTGTCTTAGCCCGCACCTGTTTGCTCAGAACAAGCTGCATGACAGGTTTAGTTTTTCTATTAGTGGCGGCGCGGCTATTCCTGTTGGAACCTTCGGAATGAAAGATATCAGCAATGCCGCCATCTATTATGTGCCTAATAGTAATGATCCGTCGTTAACCTGGATTATGGGTATTGACAAATCAAAAAGTGGTTTTGCCAATGTCGGCTATTATTACAATGCCCAATTCAGTTACCGGATGACCAACCACGTATTTCTATTTCTGCGTGCAGGACAGACAAAAAATTCTGTTCAAACATCCGAGATCTCCCAGTTTTTAACCCAAAAATATGGACTTCAGGAGTTTGAGGAAGCGGATTATAGGATTGGTTCAGTTACACCAGGAGTCGGATATACAATGAGTTTAAACCAATGGGACATTTCTCTTGGTTTATTTGGCGGCCTGGCACGAAGCAATTATCCGGTATATAAAAGCACCTTTACGAATCCTGCTATGATCTGGACACTCGAAGGAGAAGCGCCCAAGAATTTATTTAGTTTTTCCAGTGGAGGAGTACTAAGTTTAGATCGCCGATTTAAGCGGATAAGTGCTGGTATTGTGATTGTGTACCAACATTCAAGTTTTAAGTATGATATGACTACTCATTTAAGTCCAGGATCTTCTCAGGTTAATCCTGTAGTCCATGACAAACTGAAAGTATCCTTATTAACTGTTGGGCTTCAATTGGATTATTCATTCGGGAAGTGAGCTAGCAGTCGCGAAAAGCGGTCTTAAGCAAGTAAAACAACAATAAATCAATCAATTATGAAATAACTATCAATCATCCTGTTCATCTTTTCGTGTCTTAGCCCGCACCTGTTTGTTCAGAACAAGATAAATGACAGATTTAGTTTTTCTATTAGTGGCGGCGCGGCTATTCCTGTTGGAAACTTCGGAATGAAAGATATCAGCAATGCCGCCATCTATTATATACCTGTCAATGATCCGTCGCGTAAATCTTATTATGCCGTTTGCTTGCTTACGTTTCTGTAGGTATAAGCATAGAAAATATGTCGTCTTGCAAACCTTAGTAAGGTCGGCGAATTCATAAACTTGTTATATATATTCTTGGGAATTCCGAAGTATTCATAAACACTTCCATCCTGAAACGTAATTTTCAATGTCTGACCTTTATACGAGTAATCATCAATAGGTGAAGTATTGGTTGTTAGCGTATATCCCTCTAAATTAAAGGCTTTTGTTTCGGGTGCAATACTTACTAAAAAGTGATACGCTTCAATTATACTTTTGCTTTTATCCTCAGCCTCGGCTTTGCGTTCATCATCGCCAACAAATTTGTCAGGATGCCACTCTTTTATTAAATTTCTGTAATTGCTTTTTAATCCGTTTAAATCAGTGTCCGGGGTGATATCAAGTAATCTTCTGTATTCAATAATACGCTTCATGAATTTTGTTATTGTAATTTCTATTTTTCAGCGTGCAAAGGTAATTAAAACTGTATGAGATCCTATTTGTATAAATAAAGAACTGATTGATTAATATTAATTTAATGTTGTTCAGATATTATTTGGGACGATTGGCTTTTTCTTTCATGGAAACTCGCTCTATCACCTCCATACACATGCGGCCATTGTGATAGGGGCATTTCCAGAATCCCGCTTTGTCACCTTTACTGATGGCCCTGGTGGCAGAAACCGCGTTGAACCATTCTCCGTCTTTGTGGTCAACCAGGTATTTATTGGTAAAGTCCCAGCATTTGATGGCTTTTGTCAGGTATTTTTCCTCTCCGCTTAGTTCATAGGCATTTATAAGTCCCACAATGGCTTCGGCTTGTGGCCACCAATCGCGCGAGTTATTGACTTCTCCGCTTAAATAATCTTTTTCGCTGATCAGACTGCCATCCAGTTGCAATCCTTCGCAGGCAGCATCTGCAATTTTAAGACTTATTTTTTCGCAATCCTTTAAAAGTGTTTGATCACCCAGTATTTGAGCTGCTTCAACCAGTAACCACGAAGCTTCAATGTCGTGTCCATAGGAGTTAATTGTGGAAGTACTCTTCCAGTTATCATCCAGAAAAACCCTCAGATGAAAGGTTTGCGGATCAATAATTTTGTCGTTGAATAACAGGATCAGATTCTTCAACCGTGCACCAACTTTTGGTTCTGGCCACACCCTGTAAAGATTGGCATAGGCCTCCAATAAGTGAAGATGTGTGTTCATGGTCTTTTCATCCTTCAGGCTTTTCTCGCCAATCAGACGTTCATTGGTTCTTTTCCATTTACGGTCGAAAACCTCGAAATAACCATCCGACTTTGGATCGACAACATACTTTTCGAGCGAATTGTAAATTTCCTTTGCTGCATCTAAAGCTTCCTGATCTTTTGTGGCACGGAAATATTCCGAAAGTGCATAAATAAAAAACGACTGTGAATAGGTCTGTTTCCGGAGATCGGAAGGTACTCCCTTTGAATTGACACTTCTGTAAGTTCCTCCATAAAGCTGATCTACAAAATGACCAAGAATATAATCTTTGGCCCGTTTTGCAACTGTCAGATAGGAAGTATCATGTGTTACGCGGTAAGCAGCAGAAAATGTCCATAAAATGCGGGCATTCAATATTCCCCCTTTGTCTTCTTCCGGATATTTTTTCTCATCGAAACCGATCCTGCCATAAAAGCCGCCATTTACCGGATCAACCATATTCTTTATCCAGTAAGGCAAGATATTATCCGTTAGATTTTTGTTCACTTCTGATTTCAATTTATTCAGTTGTAGCAGATCTTTATCACTTATTTTTTTGTCCGTGGTTTCGGCATTCAGAATTCCAATCTGAAAACAGAAAAAAGTAATAAGCAGAATTAGTCTCATGGTCCTCGTATTTTATTTATTCAATTTATGAAGTTGTTCCCTGATATATTTACCCGCTTCTGTCAGGTTTTCTTCTTTCCAGCCGCCCGATTCGGATGCTCCCGGCATTAACAAACCTGTGGTTTCTTTTTTATCGGTCAAGTTCCAGTTGGCCCAGCTTAACTTGTTTGTCTCCATCCAGTTCATCCATATTGCTGTTTTTTCGCGATTAAACTCCCCATTGCCATTCGATTCGCCGACGCCCCATTCAGTCACAAAAAGGGCAATTCCGCGCGTCATCGCTAATTCAGCTTTTGCCCGAAGTTTTTCCTGATGATTCGGGTCGGAGGCATAGAAATGAAACGAATAAACAAGGTTGTCAAAGCCTTTAATTGGGTCGGCGGCTGCAATATCCACATCCTGATCCCACCTTGGACTGCCTACCACAATTACGTTATTTGAATCATATTGGCGAATTGTTTTAATCACTTCAATTGAATATGCCTTGACCACGTCCCAGTTTTGCTGAGCTGGTTCATTAAAAATTTCATAAATGACATTGGGAATACCCGAGTACTTTTTAGCCATTAAAGCGAAGAAAGCTTTTGATTCCTCTAAATGCTGATCCGCATTGTGATCGTGCCAGTCAATCAATACGTAAATACCATTGCCGATGGCTCTGTCGATAACGGTAATCATGAGCTTCATTTGCTCCTCCTTGTTTTGCAGATAGCCACCATCGGGCTGAACACCCATTGAAGCCCGCAGCAAACTGATTTTGAAATCTTTTGCCAGCCAATCGATCACCTCCGGATTGTAGTATTTTTTGCCAGCCCAGAGGCTCCATGATAAGGAAATTCCTCGCAGTTGCGGCGGAATACCGGCTGCATTTACCATCTGATTCCCTGTTGTTCGAAGTGTGCCATGCAATTGAACAGGGCGTTTCGAATGCTGAGCCGTTAAATTTAAACAAACAAAGAGGAGTATTGCGGCAATGAGAAAGGAGAATTTCATTCGTGTCAAAGATTAATGATTAAAAAGTATGGTAACTACGCACTTAAGCAAAAGTAACGAATTATGTTGAAATATTCGGGTATGTTTAGATTTAGGCTGTTGCTTTAAAGTTCGATTTTGTTTCCGGACAGTATGGATGGTGAACCTGTCCGCCCGAAAACCGATTTGGCCTTGCGTTAATAATGCATGCCTGCCCGAAAACTGAATTGCCTTTGAATTTTGCAGCCAGGAATACGATGAACCTGATTACGAGACTCCGGCTAACAAACTGAATGTACTTATCGATTTTTATAAAACGCAACTGAAAGCCCGTGCCGGGCGACGTATTTCAGGTAAAGATGTGGGGAAGGAAGCTCCAATTGCAGAACCTTCATAACACAGGTAATAAGGAAAATTTGGGTGGGTAATTCGGTTTCTATAAAGCCGATATGTAATCCATTATCCTACCCGATATCTGAAGCAATGAGATTTCAGCAATCTTTGTTTGATATTGAACCGAAATGAGCCGTTCCTCGGCGTCGAGGAGGCTCTTTTGCACTTCACGAAGCTCAAGTCCGGCCAAACTTCCCAGTTTATACCTGGCGAGTGCGATTTCGAGGTTTTCACGCGCCACCGACAGGTTTTGTTCCTCCAGCTTTAACAAACGCATGTTATTCTCGTAGGCAAAGTAAATAGTGAGTAAATCGGCTTTTACCCCTTGCTCAACTTCCTGATACTGTATTTTACTGCTTTGAATTTCAACGAGCGCATTGCTTTTTTCGCGTTTACGGTTTAATCCATCGTAAATGCCAATACCAAGGGTTAATCCATAGTTTAAACCATGTCCGTTTTGATTATTTAGCGTACTCGCTCCGTATCGGTTATACGTATATCCATAACCAGAAGACATCGTGAGGTAGGGGTAGGAGCGTGATTTAATAATTTTAGAATCGAGCTCTGTAATGACCTGGTTTTTAGCTGCGATTCGCAAACTCGTATTGTTTTGGAGTGTCTGTCCCAGAAGTTCATCATAAAGTAGTTTCTGGTCGATCAGTATCAGGGTATCTTTCAATTTAATATTTTCACCCAGATCGCCCGCGGCCATCAGCTCGTTAAGCCTGATTTGCGACGTCCGGAGCACCTCATTCTGATGCGCATACCTCGAACTGTCGGCATTCAGATAAACAATCGATTGCAGCATTTCGAGCTTTGAAGCACCTCCCAGCAAATAACGTTGCTGGTCGATCCTGACACGTTCGCGCGACAACGAAACGGCATAAGCCAGGTTATCATTCAGAATTAGTTGCTGGATGTAGTAATTATACTGCGAAACGATCATTGCGACGAGGTTCTCAATCGACATCTGTGTATTAAATCCTTCCAGTTCACGCTGCTCTTTCAGTTTCTGGTAGGTTTTTTGTACCTGAAATCCCCTGAAAATGGTCATTCCAAGATCAACACCTGCTGAGGCGCTGTTGTTGTGAACACCGTCGGTGGTAACTTTGCTGCCATCTTTGTAATTTTGGTTGGTTGTCGTAACAGTACCTCCAAAACGGTTTGTAGAAGAGATGGTTGGCAACATGCCGGCATTGCCGCGCGTGAAATTATTCGTTGCAATTTCCTCGTTGTTACGAACCACCAGCAACGAAAAATTACGTTCCAGTCCAGTCTTGATGCATCGGCTCAGATCGTATACTTCCTGGGCAACCGTATTGTTCGCGATCAATACGAACAAAACCAGTGAAGCAAAATATTTAATTCTAAATAGTGGTTTCAACTTTATTCGAAATATTTGGTTCATTATTAATACTTTTCGTTTCGCTTGAAATTACGAGATAAATGGATGGCACAACATACAATGTCAGGGCAGTAGCGATCAATAATCCTCCAACTACGGCAATCCCCATAGCTACACGGCTTTGTGCGCCATCGCCCCATCCAAGGGCAAGTGGTAATATACCAAGAATTGTAGAGAAACTGGTCATCAGGATGGGCCTGAACCGTGCTGCTGCGGAGTAACGGATGGCTTCAAGTTTGCTCATACCTGCTTCTTTTCGCTGATTGGCAAACTCCACAATCAAGATTCCGTTTTTCGTAACAAGCCCGATTAACATGATTAATCCAATCTGGCTAAAGATGTTCATTGTAATATCGAAATACCACATAAACAACAGCGCTCCGGTAAGGGCCAACGGAACGGTCATCATCACGATTATCGGATCTTTAAAACTCTCGAATTGTGCCGAAAGCACAAGGAATATCAGTACAATGGCCAGAATAAAGGCAAACATCAGACTCGATGAGCTTTCCATAAAGTCTTTGGAGTCGCCTGTCAGTGCTGTCCGGAATGAATCGTCCAGAACTTTGGCCGAAATTCTATCCATCTCACTAATTCCCTGGCTGATTGTTTTTCCGTCGGCCAGGCCGGCAGATATTGTGGCAGCAACAAACCGGTTGTAACGGAACAATTGAGGCGGTGCGGTTGATTCCTGCAACGTCACAAAATTGTCGAGCTGTACCATTTGACCTTTATCGTTTCTTACATACAACGATTTCAGATCGAGTGGTTTATTACGGTCGTCCCTGGCCAGTTCGCCCAATATCTGGTATTGCTTGCCATTCATTATAAAGTAACCGAACCGTTGACCACTAAGCGCCAGCTGCAACGTTTGCCCGATATTCTGGGTTGAAACACCCAGCAGGTTGGCCTTATCGCGGTTGATCACAATTTGCAGTTCAGGCTTGGTAAACTTCAGGTTCACATCGGCCATTACAAAGTTTGGGTTTTCACTCACTTCGGCCATAAATGCGGGAAGTACTTCACGTAGTTTATCGATATTGGGAGCCTGGAGCACATACTGAATGGGCAAACCTGCCCGCCGGCCACCAAAGGTCGATTGCTGGATAACACTGGCACGTGCCTGGGTTTTTGACCGTAGTTCAGCCGATAACTGATTGGCAATCTGTTGTTGTGAACGCTCTCTTTCCGATGGGTCAACTAAAAGGACCCTCACAAAACCGCCACCACCCCTGATCATGGTCGTTATTTTATCGTATTCGGGAATAACCTTTTCAACCAGCTTGCTGATCGATTCCGTATAACTAAGGTTGTACTCGTAGGTAGATCCTTCCTGTGAGGTGATATTAATATTTAACTGGGAACGGTCTTCGAGCGGAGCCATTTCTGCAGGAATCGTTTTCCATAAGATAAAGATCAGGAAAAACGACATCACGAGTATAAAAGCAGAGAGGTATTTTTTATGAAGGTACGAATCGAGTGTATCCTGGTAGCCTTTGTTTAGGTTTACAAAGAATTTTTCGGAGTAATTGTAAGCCTTACTTCTTTTTGTAACCCTTGATTTCAGTAATTTAGTCGAAAGCATCGGTGTTAAGGTAAGTGCCACAAAAGCTGAAATGATGACAGAACCGGCTATTACAATGCTAAACTCCCTGAACAAACGACCCGTCATTCCTTCAAGAAAAACGATAGGGATGAATACTGCAACCAGCGTGATCGTCGTTGAAACAATGGCAAAAAATATTTCGTTCGATCCCTTAAAACCGGCTTCGAGCGGCGTCATCCCTTGCTCAATTTTCACATAGATGTTTTCCATCATCACAATGGCATCATCTACCACCAATCCGATGGAAAGAACGATGGCCAGAAGCGTGAGCACATTAATGGTAAAGTCTGAAATGTACATGATGAAAAATGAACCGACCAATGAAACAGGAATAACCAGAATTGGTATGATCGTGGTCCGCCAGTCACGCAGAAAAGCAAAAATTATGACGACCACAAGAAAGAAAGCGATGTAGATGGTGCTCTTCACCTCATCGATCGATGACCTGATATAGGTTGTATTGTCGAAACCAATTTCATATTTCACATCATCCGGAAGATCTTTCTGAATAAACTTGAGTCTTTTATATACCTCATCCACAATTTCGATATGGTTGGCGCCGGGTTGCGGAACGATGATCGTTGCAACCATGGGTATGCCATTCAATTTCATGATTCCACGTAAATCTTCAGGACCAAGTTCGGCACGGCCAATATCACTAACCCTCACAATCTGATCGCCGGTCTGGCGTAAAATAAGACTGTTGAATTCCTGGGGTGTGGTCATAAGTCCCAATGTACGTATGGTAAGCTCTGTGGTTGTTCCTTCGATGCTGCCTGCCGGAAGCTCTACGTTTTCGCGAAGTATGGCATTTCTAACATCCAGCGGCGTCATTTGATAGCCGGCGAGTTTCGCGGGGTCGAGCCAGATACGCATCGCATAACGTTTTTCTCCCCAGATCATTACGGCGCTAACCCCCGAAATGGTTTGTAGCTGCTCTTTAAAAGTGAGTAATGCAATTTCCGAAAGTTCAAGCAGCGATCGCTGGGGGCTTTTCACTGCAATCATCATGATAGGATTTGCGTCGGCATCGGCTTTCGAAACGATGGGCGGATCGCAGTCGCGCGGAAGCATACGCTGTGCCTGTGATACTTTATCGCGTACATCGTTGGCAGCAGTCTCCATATCTTCCGATAATTCGAACTCGACGGTGATGCTGCTGCGCCCCTGGCTGCTTCGGCTCGTCAGGGTGCGGATGCCGGGAATACCGTTGATCGATTGTTCCAAAGGTTCGGTAATCTGTGTCTCTATGACATCGGAATTGGCACCCGGGTAAGAAGTGTCCACCGATATAATTGGTGGATCGACACTTGGAAACTCCCTTATACCCAGGTAAGTTAACCCGATGGCTCCAAATAAAAGGATAACCAGCGAAAAAACGGTGGCCAAAACAGGCCTGTTTATACTTGTCGACGATAGACTCATTGTACGTTGTTTACGGTTGGTTTATTGGTAACCAGCGTATCGAGCTGAACCGGTATACCTTGACGTAATTGTAAAATTGCAGTAGTTAACAGTGTATCGCCAAAATTCAATCCCTTTTGAATCTGAACATGCGATTCGGTCCGAAGTCCTAACTTTACTTTTACTTCCTGCGCTTTGCCATTTTTAATAATAAATACCTTTTCACCTTCCATTTCCGGAATGATGGCTTCAGAAGGTACTGAAATGGTATTATCAATTTTTGATAAAAGCGCCCTGACGCTGGCAAAACGCCCCGGCTTCAGCTCTTCCTTCAGATTGGGATAATAGGCCCTTGCAACAATGGTGCGGGTGTCGATATCCACTTTGGGAGCTACTGCATAAACCTCGGCTGTAAATGATTTCTCAACCCCGTCAATAACAAATGTGATAGGGTAACCGGGAGTAACTTCCCCGGCATATCGTTCAGGAATAGAGAACTCAATTTTTAACGGACTAATTTTTACAAGTTCTACTATTTTGGTTTGGGTGGTGGCAAACGCCCCTTCACTCACCATGCGCAATCCAACAATACCATCAAAAGGGGCCCTTAATTCAGTTTCGGAAATGCGGGCCTGAAGCAGCAAAATATCAGCCTGTAGCGATTGGAGCTCGGTGGAGACCTGATCGTAACTTTCGCGGCTGATGGCATCGCGGTCGAGTAACTGCCTTTGGCGAAACTCACGTTCTTCGGAAAGTTTTACCTGGGCCTGAAGCTTTAATAGTTGTGCTTGTAATGGCCTGTCGTTTATTTTGGCAAGTAATTCCCCCTTTTTTACCCTGGTTCCTTCCTTGAAAAAGATACCCACTACTTTGCCCGATGCTTCGAACGAAAGTTCAACCTCCTCATCAGGATTTAATGAGCCAGTGCTGTAAATCAGCTCATTCATTTGAGTTGGGACGATTACATAGCCACTTGCCAGCAATGGTTGACCGCCTCCGCGTGCACCCTGAGCACCAGCTGACGAGCCTGCTTTTAAACCCGATTCCGATTTAAACATGGGTTTTATTTTAGGATAAAAAATGATCCCAAGTATTACAACAATCAGAATGATTGTAACGGGAGTTCTGGTTGATTTATTAAAATTCAATGCCATTAGATTAATTTATTTTATGCGCCTGTTTTACTTAAGTCTATTCAGAACGATTAGACTATAATAATGCCTAATAGTTTAAGCACAAACTTACGAATTGTAAAGATTATTCCGCTTTGATCTGAATATGAAAAATGCCTTGTCTGCTGAAAAATTAAAACTTGTATGGGACGATTTAAATAATAAATGTGGCAAATTCGAAAAAATGGGTGAGATAACGGCTGGCAAAATTCAAACTTATGACGTCACTTATACCTTGTGCCATTTTGAAAATATGAAGTTGAAAATGAAATTGGTATTTGACAAGGATAATAAAATTGCCGGCTTGTTTTTTGTACCCGAAAACCAGCAATAATTTTTCAATAAACCATCTTTCATACCTGCGCTCATCAGCAGTTTGAAACAATAATAAAATTAATAGAAACCTGTCAAAACTATGACAGGTTTTTTTTGTTAATTTAAAATAGTTCCAAAAAATATGAACCTACAAATGGAAAGTAATTATAAAAGTAGTATATGATAGTGCAGTTAAATGATTTACTACAAATGGAGCAGCGCTATCGTGCAACATTCATCAATTCATTGGCTGGATTCAGGCAGGCCGTTTTGGTTGGTACCAGGTCAAAAGAGGGACAGTGCAATCTTGCCATTTTTAATTCTTTAATTCATCTTGGCGCCGCCCCGGCCTTGTATGGAATTATTTCCCGGCCAGATACTGTGCGAAAAGATACGCTTAAAAACATTTTAGAGACAGAACAATACACACTTAACTACGTACATAAAACTGATTTTATAAAAGCGCATCAAACTTCGGCTAAATACGATTCAAATGTTTCTGAATTTGAAAAAGTAGGTTTTACAGAAGCTTATTTGAGTGGTTTCAATGCACCTTTTGTAAAGGAGGCGGTTGTGAAAATAGGGATGAAGCTCGAGGACAAAATTGATATCAAAATTAACGGAACTATTTTAATTATCGGAAGTTTACAATCCATTGAACTGAATGAAAATATTTTAGGCAATGACGGTTTTATCGCGCTTGAAAAAGAGAATGTGCTTGTAAGTGGTGGCCTCGATGGCTATTATTCCACTGAATTTATAGGACGTTTAGGCTATGCAAAGCCCGGAAACTGGCCAACTTTGATTGACGAAAATGAACTTAATTCAAAATCAATTTAAATATTATAGAAGAAGTGTGGGACTGTAAACAAAATCCCGGAAACTAAATTTTACCAGGTAAAAAAAAAGTATTGCCAAAATTTATCATTGCCATCAAGAAAAAAAGGGATTTCATCTTTGCGATAAAATCCCTTTTTCAATATCATTGGCTGCGACTTAAAACTCAATATCGTAAAGACCTTCGGCATCCAATTCAAACTGTTTTACACCGATATCGGTCATCGGATGTTTGATCAGCTGGCAAAGCAATTCTGGACTGATGGTTGCAGAGTGTGCTCCGGCCATACTCGTACGGTAAATCTGGTCGACTGTTTTAAAACTGGTGGCTAAAACTCTGCCGTTCAAACTATATTCATTAATATTCTCTACAATATCACTGACCACTTCAATGCCATGTGAAGATATATTGTCGAGGCGGCTTACATAAGGAGCTACAAAATCAGCTCCGGCTTTCATTGCCACCAAAGCCTGCTGTTGCGTGAAAATGGCAGTTGCGGTAACATTAATACCGGCATCCTTCAGAATACGCATGGCACGGTAGCCATTGGCGGTAACCGGTATTTTTGCATAAAAGTTATCGCCAAAGTCAAAATAACTACGGTACTTTTTTGCTTCACGCACCATATCGTCCGATTCGGCCGAGATCATTTGTACATGTACCATGCCGTTACCAACCAATTCC
>JAAFHB010000392.1 GCA_010906965.1 Mariniphaga sp.
TCAGAAAAAAAATGAACTAAGCAATAGAATCTGGACTTTGGCCCCTTATAGGGGCTTTTCAAGTCCACCTTCTCAGATGGTGGATTCTTTAATTGTTGCGACTAGTCTTTTATTCGGATCATGCAAGAAGAGTGATGTCGCTGTTGATGATACAACTGCCAGTACATCAACCAGTGCAACCACATTTACAGATGTAGCCTATGCTACAACATCGTCGGCACAAAAGATGGATATCTATTTGCCTACGGGTGCCGGTCCATTCCCGGTGGTGGTAATTATTCATGGTGGCGCCTTTATGATGGGCGATAAAGGCGGAGAAACCTCAAATGCAGCAGCATTAGTGGCCAATGGAATTGCTGCCGTCAGCATTAACTACCGTTTAAGTGGTGAAGCTCCTTTTCCTGCGCAAATACAGGATTGTAAAGCCGCGGTCAGATTCCTGCGTGCCAATGCAACTAAATACAACCTGAATCCTGATAAAATTGGTTCGTGGGGTGCTTCGGCCGGTGGAAATCTTTCAGCCATGCTGGGCACTTCTTCAGGAATTACCGAACTGGAAGGAGCCAGCCTCGGAAATTCGAGCTTTTCTTCAAAAGTTATCGCATCTGTCGATTGGTTCGGTCCGATTAACTTTCTGACCATGGATGCCGAAGCCGCTGCATTGGGATTTACGATTTCAACAAACAGTTCTTCTTCTCCTGAATCAAAACTGATGGGAGCAGCCGTTCAAACAATACCTGCCCAGGTTGCCAAGGCTAACCCGTCCACTTACATTACGACTGACGATGCAGCGTTTTTTATTCAGGTGGGTAGCCTCGACCGGAATATTCCCTATACCCAGAGCCTGAATTTTTACAACGCGTTGAAAACGGTGAAAGGTTCGACGGATGTAAGTTATGAATTGCTTGATGGCGCTGCACATGGAGGTACTCAGTTCTCTACCGCTACAAACATGGCCAAAGTGATAGCATTCTATACGAAATACCTGAAATAGTATTCCGCGCTGGCGTTTTTTATGCCAATTGATTTTTATTTTTGTAAAAAATTTAACCTGAATGTTCCGCAAAAAGAACATTCAGGTTTACCACATAGCTAGATCTGGTTAACTAAAATTATTCCTTAAAATGAGCTCAAAAATCGGCCTGATTGATGCCAAATATTTACTCGCCGTATCCTTTACCGGAGCCTTGTTGTTATCGTTGATGCCCTTAAGTTTTGCACTCGACTCATTCATGATGCCTGATTTCTATTTGCGGTTTTTGGATGTTGTTTTGCTCTTTCTGATGGTGGCATTCATGTTTTACGCCGGCATATCATTCAACCTGAAATGGAGTCATTTCTCAACGGTGAAAAAGCTAATATTTAACCTGATTCTTTATCTGGTGGGTACATTGGCTTGCATCGCCGTTCATTTGCCGATATGGAAAATAACATCGCACATTCCGTTGCCTTTTTACATCAAAGATGAAATTGTCAGAAATATGATCATTCTGCTGGTTAGTTTCATGTCGGTCAGGTTTTATGTAAAAACCACTGAAAATAAGCAGTTAAAAGAAGACTATACCGATCTGCAAACCCAGCACCTGAACAGCCAGCTTACAGCTTTGATGAACCAGATTAACCCTCACTTTTTCTTCAATACGCTAAATACCTTAAGTGGACTGATTCATGAGAATCCGGAAAAGAGCGAGGTTTTTATCAACAAACTTTCGCAGGTATTCCGATATATTCTGAATATGCAGGAAAACAGCCACGTACTACTTTCTGAAGAAATTAAATTTGCCCGCGATTATGCGTTTTTGCTGAATGTACGTTTCGAGGATAAACTACAGATAAATTTTGGAAGTGTCGATCAGATCAATGCCCGGGTTCCATCGCTTTGCAGCCAGTTGCTCATCGAAAATGTAATCAAGCACAACCGGATGAACCAACAGTTTCCGTTAACCGTATCTTTTTCAGAAGAAAACGGTTACCTCAAAATCTGCAACAATTTCATCCCTCAGTTAAGCGAAAATTCTACCGGTTTGGGTCTTAAAAACTTGAACCGCAGGAGCGAACTGCTGTCGGGAAAACCCATTGTGATTGAAAAGACAGAGGATTCGTTTTGTGTGAAAGTTCCGTTTATAAAAATTTGATTATGAATGTAGTATTGATTGAAGACGAAGGTATTGCCCTTCGAAAGTTAAAAAAAATAATTCTTGAAATTGCTACTGAAACGGTTTTCGTGGCCGAACTCGAATCGGTTTTTGATGCCCGAAATTGGTTTATGCAAAATCGCAATGCTGCTATTGATTTGATATTTTCAGACATTCAGTTGTCTGACGGCCTGTCGTTCGAGATTTTTGAATCGCTGAATACCCAATTTCCTATCATTTTCACCACAGCTTATAACGAATATGCACTCAGGGCATTCAAACTCAATGGGGTTGATTATTTGCTAAAACCCATCCAAAAGGACGAACTGCAACAAGCATTGAGCAAGTTCGAAAAAACCAGAACCAGCTATTCGAATGACCAGCTTTTCCAATTGCAGCAATTGATGCTGCAGTTTAAACAACCTGTTAAGAGCAGTCCAACATTCATTCCCTACGTCAAAGACCAGATGATCCCATTTCAGTCTGAGTCGGTGGCCTATTTTTATACCAGCAACCAGCTCGTGTATGCTGTTACGGAGCAGCGCGAATTTGTGCTCACCGAAACCCTCGAAGAGGTTGAAAATCGGTTGCCTACCGCCCTGTTTTTCCGCGCCAACCGCCAATTTATCATCCAGAAACGATTTGTGGCCAATGCCGAGCTCTATTTCAACAACCGGCTAATCGTTCACCTGAAACAAAAAACTCCCGAAAAGATTGTGATCAGCCGAGAAAAGGCCGGTGCATTCAAAGAATGGCTGGTTGGGTAATGATTGTTTTTTGAATGCGGCAAAGGGGTTTTATCGGGATTAATCCAGATGAAAAACCTCGTCCATATTGGCCCACCATTCACCTTCAGCACGATTTTCAACAGGTCGTTGCATCGGCATCATGATTTTCCACCATTCCTGTGTTTTAGCATCAGCAGCCATTTTGGCCATATCAGCAGCGAAATCATCGCCGGCATATTCCATATAGGCAAACAGCATTCCGTCTTTGTGAAAAATAGAATAATTCCTGATGTTGCAGGCGGTAATCATCTCCAAAATTTCAGGCCAAACGGATGAATGATATTCCTTGTAACGCTCAAAGTTCTGCGGGTCAACCCCGATAATTTGTCCAAATCGTTTCATGAAATTTATTTTATAATAGAACAAGTTCATAAATACCAGGCACTTTGGAGAAATCTTTCAATACCAAACGCACCTTTTGAGTAGTAACTTTCGGCAATTTTATTTCAAGTTTACTGCCAATTGTCTTGCCGGTGTAGAAAGTTTTCCATTGGTCACCAGCCATATTTTGTAATTCGAATGACCTGACAGCGTTTCCTCTTTCATAAATAATGGCCTGAGATATTTTTACCACTTTGCCCAAATCAATCTCAACCCAGGGGGTTTTATCTTTTGCATCGGGTTCCCAGAATGAACCTGACCAATCGCCGTTATC
>JAAFHB010000393.1 GCA_010906965.1 Mariniphaga sp.
GTACCCCGATCACAAGAGTACTGCCTTTTTATTAATTAAAAATGGTATACTTTTGGAGTGAAACACTGGTATACTTTTGGGCTGAAATAAACACGCATATTACATCATGCGGCGGGCCATAGCTTTAGCTCCTTATTACCAAAAACAAGTTTCGAAATATTCGTGTAAGGTGTACCTGAAAGGATCGGGTGTGTTCGAAGAGATTCCAACGATGGCGAAGCTGTTAATGGACAAAAAAGAAGTCAAAGACCTTCAGGAACCCTTTGTATTGGAGACGGTCAGCAAAATTGACTTTGAATTGCCCGACAAAATTAAACAGGAGGTTCTGGCGGTGCACTCTTCCGGAAAAGACAATAATACATCACCCATGGGAATGATTACCAATAATCTGTACGACGCCGACAAATACGGAGTTGTTTCGCCGGTTGGGATAAATGCATTAAAGGTCTACCGGTTCAAACTGGAAAGTGTTTTCGAAGACCAGGGGTTTACCATCAATAAAATAAAGGTGACACCAAAAACCAATGGGAATGATGTGTTTTCGGGGTATATCTTCATTGCAGATTTGTTCTGGAACATTCATTCGGCCGATCTTCAACTTCGCATCCCAATGGCTGATGTAAATGTGCATCAGCTTTATGCCGAAGTGAATAAAAACACATGGATGCCGGTAAGCCTCGATTTTGACATGAATTTTGCCGGACTTGGCTTCAAAATGAAATTCAAATATGTTGCTGCCATCACCGATTACAAAACCACATTGAATTCTGCACTTGACCATTCATTTCTTGAGAAACTGAATAACCAGCAGGTACAGGATCAGCAACTGTTTGAAAAAATAAATGACGTTAATAGTACCGTTCAAAAGCCGGTTGCACCCAAAAACAAAGCACAAAAGCAGATTGACGCACTGATGGAGAAGCCGGCACTGAGCAACCGGGAAACGGTAAAGTTAAGCCGGATGATTGAAACTGAAGCCAAACGCAACAGTCCGCCCGAACCACTTGAAATTAAATCAACATTTAAGGTGAGCTCGAAACAGGTGAATAACGATTCGGCATACTGGGTTAGCTTGCGACCCATTCCGCTCTCTGAAACCGAGAAAACCAGTTTTGTTAAGAAAGATTCGTTTTTGCTGGTTTCTTCCAAACCTGAATACCAGGATTCGGTACGCAATTTCAAACGAAAGTTCAAAATCAAACACTTACTCTTCGGGAAAACCTATGATTATTCGGTTGATTCGATCAAGCATTACGAACGATTTTCTACTCCAAACCTGATAAATCCAACTTCACTCTCTTTTAATTCTGTTGATGGATTGAAAATGGAATTGCCTTTTAGCTACTATAAATCAGATAGTACTGGCCATATGATGCGGTTTAGTCCAACCTTTGCTTATGGTTTTGCACGTAAGAAGCTGGATGCATCTTTCACATATGAACAGCGATTAAATGGAATGAAGAACAGTTGGTTTTCATTCGGTGCCGGAACTACAACAGCTGATTATAACCTTTCAGCAGGGCAATCATCGATGAACAATGCATTTTATACCCTCTTTCTCGAAGAAAATTACAAACGTTTCTACCGTCGCGATTTTCTGCAGCTCGCAGTTGGCCGCGATCTGGCAAATGGGCTGAATATGAAAGTTGCCGTTGAATACAGTGATAACAGTCCTTTAACCAATCATTCCAATTATTCGTTGATTGATTATACAGATAAGGAGATTCAACCAAATGTTCCGTTGAATGCTGCATTGAGCCCATGGCAGCTTGAAAGTCACCAGTCATTTGTCAGTCAGGCGACTTTGGAGTATACACCACATCACAGATATACGATCCGAAATAACACTAAAGTATATGCTGAAAGTAAATATCCAACCTATTCGCTTAGCTACAAGGGGGCCTTTTCAGGAATATCCGGCAGCGATGCACGCTACGATCTGCTGAAAATAGGTATCCGTCAGAAAATCAAATTTGGAATTGATGATCATATATCATACATGGTAAATGCCGGGACTTTCCTGAACTCTTCAAAGTTATATTTCGAAGATTTCCAGCATTTCAATACACAGTCAACCGGGTTTGCTTTTAATCCGGCTGAAAACAGTTTCAGGCTGTTGCCTTTTTACGAATTCTCAACCCAAAAATCATTTCTCGATGCGCACATCAACTGGCAGTCGCGCCGTTTGATTATAAAGCATCTTCCAATCATTAAAAACTCATCAGTTTCAGAAAACCTGTTTGTGAATTTCCTGAGTACACCAGGAATGAAGAATTACGTGGAAGCAGGTTACGGTCTCAATCAAATCTTTCTATTATTGAATGTTGAAGCAGTGGTTGGTTTTGAAAACGGGAAATACCGGTCGGCAGGAATCAGGGTAAGCATCAATCTTAAATAGCAATGACTTTTCCTGTTACTTCTTTTTGAAAAAATTCACAAGCACTCAGGTATTTCATCCTTAAAAGTCACATTAAGGTAATGTTGAAATAGTTGGAACGATAAGTAGTTTGTGTACTTTTGTCGCAAAATATTTTAACTATGATTTACATGGCAGACACAGCCGATCTGGACGAACTCCGGAAGCTGTACCTTTTTTTTCCCCTCGAAGGAGTCACTACCAATCCAACAATTTTAAGCCACGCAGGAAACAAACTATCGGTTGCCATTGAAGGTATACAGGAATTGGTTGGTAACGGCATGGTACATGTACAAATGATCTCGGCCGAATCGGACGATATGGTGCGTGAAGCAAAAAAGTACCGCAGTTATTTTGATTTTGGGGATAACTTTTATGCAAAAATACCGGTTACCGCCAATGGCTACCGTGCCATGCGTATTCTGAAAGATGCGGGTATTAATGTTACCGCAACTGCCATTTTCACGCAACAGCAGGCTTTGGTGGCAATGAAAGCCGGAGCAGATTTTGTAGCTCCATATGTAAGCCGCCTCGACAATATATCTTCGCATGGCATTGAAGTCGTTAGTGATATTGTAGAGAATATTAATGAATATGGTTTGAACGGCAGAGTTTTAGCTGCAAGTTTTAAAACAGTCGACCAGATTTACCGTACGAGTATGGCCGGAGCACACTCTGCAACCATCAGCCCCGAATTGCTTTACCAGTTGATCAAACATCCGATGACCGATATCGGTGTAAAACAGTTTGAACTTGACGCCGAAGGTCTTTACGATATTGAGTTTTAATTCGCAGCCAATGATATTGAAAAAGGGATTTTATCGCGAAGATGAAATCCCTTTTTTGCTTGATGTCAGTGATAAATTTTGGCAATACTTTTTGTTTATCTGGTAATATTTAGTTTTCCAGGATTTCGTTTACAGTCCCACACTTCTTCTAAAATTTTTAAATTGGTTTTGAATTAAGTTCATTTACTTCAATCGTAGTTGGCCAGTTTCCGGGCTTTGCATTGCCTAAACGTCCTATAAATTCAGTGGAATAATAGCCATCAAGGCCGCCACTTACAAGCACATTCTCTTTTTCGAGCGCGATAAAACCGTCATTGCCTAAAATATTTTCATTCAGTTCAATGGATTGTAAACTTCCGATAATTAAAATAGT
>JAAFHB010000394.1 GCA_010906965.1 Mariniphaga sp.
CAAAAAAACTTTGGCCTGAACTGGAATGGATTCAGGATGAAAAATTAAGGGAGCAAACGACTCAAACCTGGCAATTGGCGCTTGATAAAAGTGTGTTAACGACGGAAGACCTGAATAGAATACCGTTCACACTTTTATGCGGTCCCAACCTGAAAGTTACTTTTATGGATCACAAACGGGCCGTTGTTCACATTGCCAGGGAGGCTGGTTTGAAGATGAACGAATTCTTCAAAGACGAACTTCCGGTCAAAATGGACGTTCTGATTGCAGGTGCCATTCTTTGCGATGTAGGCAAATTGCTGGAATACGAACTGGATGAAAACGGAAAAGCAGTGCAGGGAATGTATGGCAAATATTTGCGTCACCCGTTCAGTGGGGTATCGCTGGCCGAACAATGCGGTGTCCCGGCCGAGGTTTGCCACATCATTGCTGCACATGCTCACGAAGGCGATCTTGTAAAACGCTCGACTGAAGCCTACATTGTGCACCATGCTGATTTTATGACCTTTTTGCCATTTAAAACAATGAACAGTGAACAATGAACAGTGAGAAGTGAACAATTAACAATGATAAATGAACAGTGATCAATAAACAATTAATAATGATAAGTTATGGAAAATACGGTTCAGAATAAGTCGTTTGCTTTTGCTATTCGAATTGTCAGACTCTATCAGTTTATGAAAGAAGAAAAAAAAGAGTTTGTTCTTTCTAAACAGATATTGAGAAGCGGCACTTCAATTGGGGCAAATATTGAAGAATCGGAAGGCGGCTTTTCAAAAAAAGATTTTGCCGCAAAAATGGGCATAGCTTAAAAAGAAGCCAGAGAAACGAAATACTGGCTGCGATTACTCAAAGAAACGGATTATATCAATGAGGTTCAGTTCTCCTCATTACTTCAGGACTGCGAAGAATTACTAAAAATGCTCTATAATATTGTTAAAAACTCGAAGCAATGAGGGATGAAAAGTGAACAATGAACAATGAAAAGTGAAAAGTGAACAATGAACAATTAACAATGAAAAATGAGAAGTGAACAATGAAAAATCAAATAAAGCAAACTGTTCCTTTCAAATTGTTCATTCCTAATTTTTAATTGTTCATTGCCAAAAATTGTTCATTTCTAACTGTTTATTGTTAATTTCTAACTGTTAATTGTATTATGACAATAATAGAAAAAATTCTTGCTGCCCATTCAGGAAAAGAAAAAGTTTTCCCGGGAGATATTTTAGATGTAAAAATTGATGTTCGTCTGGCACGCGATTTTGGCGGCGCCAATGTGGTAAAAAATCTTAATGCCAACGGGTTGAAAGTTGAGGATGCTTCGAAAACATTTTTTACTTTCGACTGCAATCCAACCGGTTCCGATCAGAATTATGCAGCTAACCAGCACCTTTGCCGGCAATATGCCCGTGACAATCAAATTGGTTTATACGACATCAATACAGGCATCGGTACGCATCTGGCTATCGACATGGGTCTGGCGGCCCCTGGAGATACGGTGGTATCCACCGATTCTCATGCCAATATTCTGGGAGCAATCGGCGCTTTCGGTCAGGGCATGGGTGACCGCGATATTGCTGCAGCATGGGCACGTGGAGCAGTGTGGTACAAAGTTCCAGAATCTGTGAAAATTACGCTGACCGGCAAACGTCCCGAAGGTGTTTATGCCAAAGATATTGTCCTCAACCTGTTGAGAAAATTTGGTGCCAATTCATTGTTGGGTTTTTCGGTGGAACTGGTGGGAGTGGAGATTGAAAAAATGAATCTGAGCGACCGGATTACTATTTCATCAATGGCAACCGAAATGGGGGCAATTGCGATTCTAATCCCGCCTTCAGAAGATATTATCCACTACTGCGAAATGCATTCAGGTAAAAAGCCGACACCTGTTTTTGCAGATGCAGATGCCAATTATACCAACGCCTTTGAAATGAAACTGGACGATTTTTTACCTTCCATTTCCATGCCCGGAAAGCCTCATGATGTAGTTCCCATTGAACAGGTAAAAGGCCTCAAAATTGATTCGGTATTTATCGGGAGTTGCACCAACGGACGAATTGAAGACATGCGAGCCGTGGCCAATATTCTTCGAAAACATAAAGTTGCTCCGGGAGTGGTGATGAAAATTGTTCCATCGACCGACGAGGTTTGGAACGAATGTCTAAGCGAAGGGCTGATTGACATTTTTAAACGTGCAGGTGCAATGGTTTCGAATGCCGGTTGTGCCGGTTGCGCAGCGGGTCAGGTTGGACAAAACGGTCCGGGCGAAGTAACCGTTAGCACAGGCAACCGCAACTTTGCAGGGAAGCAGGGCAAAGGTGAAGTTTACCTGGCCTCACCGGCAACGGCTGCTGCGTCAGCGGTTTCAGGTTATATTACAACAGCCAGCCAGATTGCTGAAAAGCCACTCGAATTCACCTCCAATGGAAAAAAAGAAGCTCAAAAACAGGTTGTTTCTGAAATTGAAAATCAGAAACCTACCGTTCTGGTAGGTAAAGTGTGGATCATTGAACAGGATGACATCGACACCGACATGATCTTTCACAACCAGCATCTTGCGATTACCAACATCGACGAGATGGGGCAACATACGTTTGGCAATCTGAACGGTTGGAAAGATTACGCAAAGAAATCTGAACCAGGAGACATTGTAATTACAGGAAAAAATTTTGGTGCCGGGAGTTCTCGCCAGCAGGCGGTTGATTGTTTTAAATCACTTGGCAACCTGGCAATTCTGGCTGAATCGTTTGGTGCGATATACGAACGTAATGCCATCAATGCAGGCTTTCCATTGCTAACTTATAAAAGCCTTCATGAACTGGAACTGATTAATCGTGATGCCATCCGTATTGATCTGGAAAGCGGACAGGTAACCAATCTGCGCAACGGGAAAACTGTACAGGTTAACCAGTTTTACGATATACAGATGTTGATTTATCAAAAGGGAGACTTATTGAAACTTTAGAAATGAATATCATGGCAGGAAAAACATTTGCTGAAAAGATTTTGGGTGCTACCGTAGGAAGTATCGTTTTCCGGACACCCGATCTGGTACTTTCGCACGATAATACGTCGAGTATCGAGGACATTTTTAAAAAGATGAAAGGTGAAAAACCTGCACATCCTGAAAGTCTGGTGGTAGTGCTCGACCACAATGCACCCCCCACCAATGCTAAGCTGGCGAACGATTACCAGCAGATTCGCAAATTCGCAGCAAGAAATGAACTAAAGCGTTTTCACGATGTGGGCGATGGTATTTGTCACCAGTTGATGTCCGAACATGCCCTGCCAGGTATGCTCATCGTGGGTAGCGACAGCCACACGTGTACTGCCGGGGCGTTTAACGCTTTTGCTACGGGAATCGACCGCACGGAGACTGCAGGCATCTGGAAAAACGGCGAGACCTGGTTCCGGGTTCCCGAGAGCCTGAAAATTACGTTGACCGGTATGTTACCTGAAGGTGTTTATGCCAAAGATGTCGCACTCTATATTATTGGGATGCTGGGTTCCGATGGAGCCGATTACCTTTCGATTGAATATCATGGTAATGGCATAAAAAATCTATCCATTGCTGA
>JAAFHB010000395.1 GCA_010906965.1 Mariniphaga sp.
ATGCTTTAAAAATGAGGTTTTATTCTCACTCTATTAAAACTAAGTGGTATCCTTTTCGACTGAAATGTGGTATACTTTTCGATTGAAATATACACTCAGGATAAACCGACTCCTTATGCAGGCCACCAATTCAGCGACTATGTTTTAATAGGTAAAGATGGTAAAACACTTGCAGTTGTTGAAGCCAAAAAGACATGTGTTGACGCTGCCATTGGTCGCGAACAAGCCAAACAATATTGCCACCATATCCAAAAGATTCAGAATAATGGTCTGCCCTTTTGTTTTTATACCAACGGACACGACATCTATTTCTGGGATTTAGAAAATTATCCGCCTAAAAAGGTTTATGGTTTTCCAACTCGCGACGACCTCGAACGTTACGTTTATATTCGCAAAGCAAGGAAAGTGCTTACAGGCGAACTGATTAATACCAAAATCGCCGGACGTGGTTACCAGATCCGCGCAATCCGTGCGGTGATGGAAGCCATCGAAAAGCGCAAACGTATGTTTTTGTTGGTGATGGCAACCGGAACTGGCAAAACAAGAACCTGCATTGCTTTAGTCGACGCATTAATGAGAGCAGGCTGGGCCGAGCGGGTTTTGTTCCTGGTTGACAGAATAGCATTACGCGAACAGGCATCAGATGCCTTTAAAGAACATTTGCCCAACGAACCTCGCTGGCCGAAAGAAGGTGAAAAGGAAATTACTACCGACCGTAGAATCTATTTTTCAACCTATCCGACCATGTTGAATATCATCAGGGATGAAAACAATCCTTTAAGCTCCCATTTTTTTGACCTGATTGTCGTCGACGAAAGTCACCGCAGTATTTACAACAGCTACCAGGAAGTATTAAGTTACTTCAACACCATAACGCTTGGATTGACAGCTACGCCAACCGATGTAATCGATCACAATACTTTTCAGTTGTTTGAAACAGAGGATGGTATGCCCACTTTCGCCTATTCCTATGAAGAAGCTGTAAATCACATACCTCCTTACCTGTGTAATTTCCAGGTGATGAAAATCAAAACAAAATTTCAGTCCGAGGGAATCAATAAACGTTCAGTCTCGCTGGAAGATCAAAAGCGATTGATTCTGGAAGGGAAGGAGATTGCTGAAATTAATTACGAAGGCACAGAGATTGAAAAGACAGTAATAAATCGGGGCACCAATGCATTGATTGTCCGCGAATTCATGGAAGAATCAATCAAAGACAGCAATGGAGTTTTGCCAGGAAAAACCATATTCTTTTGCATCAGCAAGGCACATGCAAGGCGGATTGAGGAAATATTCGATGCTCTTTATCCGGAGTATAAAGGGGAATTGGCAAAAGTGATGGTAAGTGATGATCCCAGGGTTTACGGCAAAGGCGGTTTACTCCATCAGTTCACCCATGATGATATGCCTCGTATCGCATTGAGTGTCGATTTGCTCGACACAGGTATTGACATCAGGGAATTGGTAAATCTCGTTTTTGCCAAGCCGGTGTTTTCGTACACCAAGTTCTGGCAAATGATCGGCAGGGGCACCCGATTACTCGAAAAAGAAAAATTAAAACCCTGGTGTACAGTAAAGGATGAATTCCTGATTTTAGATTGTTGGGATAATTTCGAATATTTCAAGATCAATCCAAGGGGAAAAGAATTAAAACAGCAGATTCCGTTACCTGTCAGGCTCTTTGGCGTCCGACTGGATAAAATCGAAAAGGCGATAGAACTAAACCTTTCGGAAATTGCAGAGAAAGAAACGCTTAAGCTTAAAACACAGATTAACGGCTTGCCACAAAATTCGGTTGTGATTATGGAGGCCCGGTATGAACTGCAAAGATTAGATGATCCGAATTTCTGGAAGCACCTCACCGATGATAAGATAGAATTTTTGAGATCGGTCGTTAAGCCGCTGTTCCGTACTGTTGCCGATAGCGATTTTAAAGCCATGCGTTTTGAAAAAGATATTGTCGAAGTTTCGTTGGAGAAAATGAAAAATGATTTAACTCCTTATGCAAAACCATTTTCTATCAGCGACGTAGTTACATCGAAATTCGAAACAATTAAGCTGAGCATCATTGAAGAAATTGGTGACCTGCCTTTGAGTATAAACATCGTTGCAAGTGAAGAGCATTTGATCCGGCAAGCGCAGACCAATCATTTTTGGGCAACCATCACCGAAGATAAAATGGATCTGCTGATTCAGAATATTGCTCCGCTGATGAAGTTCCGCGAAACAGCGATTCCTTTGGGTCCTGCAAAATACAATTTTAAGGATATCACTGTCGAGAAGGAATATGTTGAATTTGGGCCGCAACACGAAGCATTAAGCATTGCAAAATATAAGGAACTGGTTGAGCAGAAAGTTAATGAACTGGTTCTGGCTAATCCCATTTTACAAAAACTAAAAGATGGCGTCGAAATTACGCAAGCAGAAGCCGAACTATTGGCAGAAGAATTGCATGATGCGCATCCACATATTACCATCGAATTACTTCGAAAAGTTTACAATCACCGGAAAGCCGTTTTGGTTCAGTTTATCAAACATATTTTAGGAATCGAAATCTTACATTCCTTTCCCGAAACAGTAACAAATGCGTTTGATGAATTTATTGGTAATCATTCTTACCTTTCGAGCCGGCAATTGCAATTTTTAGATTTGCTTTGCAAATACATTATCGAAAACGGGATGCTGACACGGAAAAATCTGATCGAATCGCCTTTCACAATGTTGCATCCTGAAGGTATTAGGGGCATTTTCAATCCAAACGAAATTGACGAGATATTGAAACTTGCTGAAAAGTTAGTTGCGTAAAATACGTGGACTGTTGGCTGCTTAATATACTAAAGTTGATAGAAGTGCAAATGAAGATGGACGTAATCATAAAGGTGCTTAAGAAGATAATAGCAATTCTATAGGTGTTAAAGGCGATAAAGGTAGTATATAGGTGAATATGGCTATAAATACGTTTTATAGGTTAATTAACCGATAATTGAAGTATATTTGTTTCAAAACATGATAATATGAAAGAAGCAGCAATAGTTTCAGGAGATATAATTGCATCTACAAGTTTGAATGATGCTGATAGAAAAACACTAGGAGAATGTCTTATAAAAATGACGCAGAGACTTGATCGTTCGTTTCACGTTTACAGTAGACTAACAGAAGGTAACGACTATCTTGATTGTTATGTCCCTGAAACGTCAGATGCTATACGTGTGATGCTTGCAATTAAATGCTTAGTAAAATCAATACCGGTTGGTACAGATAATTTGAGTAATCAAACAGATAATCGAAGTAAGTTTTTTAGAATCTACGGAATTCGTCTTGCATTGGGAATTGGTGAATTAAAGAGACTTGACATAGAGAATGGTGTAATCGATGGAGACGCAATTTATTATTCAGGTAGAATAATAAGTGAAAACAGAACCTACAATAAAGAAAAAGTAATTATTAAGAATACTTTGTTCAATGTCGTTTAGTTAATGATTGTTCATAAAGGTTTGTAGTTCATCGAGTAAGTTCGTTTGGGTTTTTTATTTCTGGGTTCACTTCGACCAGG
>JAAFHB010000396.1 GCA_010906965.1 Mariniphaga sp.
AAAAATACAGCTGGTTATTTTTCAATTGCTCAATGCCAATCAACTTGCCAACATAGTCGGCATAAGTGCGGCGGCCCGAAACGATGAAACTCCATTTGTCTTTGATGATGGGGCCTTCAACTGTCAAACGGCTCGAAATATTACCGATTCCGCCACTCATTCCCAGTTGCTGCGAGTTTCCGTCCTTCATCCGGATATCAATCACCGATGAAGCTTTCCCGCCGTATTCAGCAGGGATTCCACCTTTATAAACCTGTACATCTTTGATGGCATCCGAATTGAATACGGAGAAGAATCCGAGTAGATGCGATGCATTGTAAACCGGCGCTTCGTCCAAAATCATCAGGTTTTCGTCGGGACCGCCACCCCGCACATACAAACCCGAACTTCCTTCGCCGCCGTTCTGAATTCCGGGTAACAACGTGATACTTTTGATGATATCTACCTCGCCCATAAAAGAAGGCAGCTTTTTGATCATTTTTACCTGCACTTTCTCCATGCTCATCTGCAGGCTTTCCACGTTCCGGTTTTTCTTTTCACCGGTAACCACCACTTCGTCAATTTGTTCCGAATCTTCTTCAAGCAAAACATTCAACTGTTTGCTTTCATTCAGGTTAATCAATGGCGATTGGGTCTGATAACCAATGTATGAAAATGCGATCGAATAGTTGCCTTGCGGTACTGAAATGGAATAGAATCCATACGGATTGGTAATTACCCCGGTTTTTATCTCAGGAATATAAACCGTTGCGCCAATTAGGGCTTCTCCATTGGCTTTGTCTCTAAGATAGCCGCTCAATGTCACTACTCCGGCAAACCCGGGAATTGAGATTGCTATGAGCAGCAAAATAATACTGAACTGTTTCATTTTTTTTGTTTTCTGAACATCACGATATAAACACTAAGCTTCAGAACTCCTGACCCTATCTTTGAAAAACAAATAGTTACAAAGTTTTGGGTGTAGAATAAATTGTCGTATATTTTGGGTTAAAAAAGTATGCAATTGCAATTACCCATATTCCCAGGACAGACAAAACTAATTAATTCATCTATTGGTTTTTTTAGTAAAGATGATTTCATTTTCTATCTTCATAATGGTTCGCCTATTTTTTGTCATGCAAAAGGCGACCGCAACAGCTACCGCTATATTTTAGCCAATCTGGTTGTAAACAACATGTGTGGCTGCTCCGAGTTAAGCAAGGCCTTGGGCATCAACGCAAAAAATGTCCAGCGTTATGTCAAAGACTTGCGAGAGCATGGGATGGGCTATTTTTTCAACCGTGAAGACAATCGTGGTCAATGTCATAAGTTTACCATCGACAAACAGGCTCAAGCCCAAAAGTTATTGGATACGGGATACTCACAACAGCGAACGGCCAAAGAGTTAGGGATCAGCGAAAGTGCCATTCGGTACCACCTAAGGGAAGGGAACTTAAAAAAAAACCGCAGCCACAACCCATAGCGTTAATTTCCAGTACGCCCAAAGAGCGGGACGTGGCCGATCGTTTAGCATCAGAGCTTTTAGGGATTGGAGCAACACGAGTAGACCTGAGACTTGATGCAGCTTTAGGTGGACACTCTGTTGATCCGGTGCACTTTGAGCCTTGCCAAAGTATTAATTATGGGGGAGTGTTGCTGCTCCTGCCATTTCTGATTGCCAATGGCTTGTTAAGCTACCAGCAATATTATTCCAAAAGACAATCGGGCTATTACGATTTTGACACCACTGTTTTAACCTTAGCGTTCATGTACCTATGCCGGATAAAAACGGCAGAACAATTAAAACACCACAGCCCGGGTGAACTGGGCAAGCTACTGGGTTTGGACAGGGTTCCAGAGGCAAGGTGCTTGCGGACAATCATGAAAGAACTGTACGAGCAACAAAAGTCGGAAGAGTGGAACGTAAACCTTTCCCAGAAATGGATAGACCAAGAAAACACATCCATTTATTATGTCGATGGGCACGTACAGGTTTATCATGGTCATTTGGCCAACCTTGGAAAAAAACATGTGAGCCGCCAAAAGCTCTGCTTGCCTGGCATGATCGAATTTTGGGTAAACAACTCCGAAGGGATGCCCTATTTCTTTGTTACCGGGCAGGTAAACGAAAAATTACAACAAACCATTTCCGAAGAAATCGTTCCTGAACTTAACACCTTGACACAATCAAGGATAACCCAGAAAGAATTGGATTTGGACCCGGATCTTCCGCGTTACACCCTAACTTTTGACCGTGAAGGATATAGCCCTGAATTCTTTAAAGATCTATGGCAAAAACATCGGGTGGCGGTACTGACCTACCGCAAAAATGTGAAGGATCTTTGGGACGAAGCCGAATTTATTGACTATGAAGTTGAAACCGAATTGGGTAAAACGACCATGAAATTGCATGAAAAACAATTGGAAATCAATGGTTTCAAAATGCGTGAAATACGAAAACTTTCTGATGATGGCCATCAGACCAGTGTGATAACCACCAACCGAAAACTGAGCATTACCTTTGTAGCGAAATATATGTTTGCCCGTTGGACACAGGAAAACTTCTTCAAGTATATGAGACAGGAATACGACATAGACCGAATAGTACAATATGGTATAGATGAATTAGATAACAACATTGAAGTTGTCAACCGGGAGTACAGTATTTTAACCCAGGGACTCAAGAAAAACAGGGAAAAGACCGCCCGAAGGCAAGCCCAGCTATTTTTATTGCAGGAAGAGAATGCAAAATCAGAGAAGCGGCAAACCAGTAAAAATTTGCTTGACCAATTGAAGTTGCGCGAAGAGATAGAAAGGTTTAAAACAGAAGAACAAGCACTTATAAGCAAACGGAAATTACAGCCCTATAAAATTACCATTGGCCAAATGCCGGAGCCTACAAGGTACAACAAACTAAAAACCGAAAGCAAGCACCTTCAAAATATCATAAAAATGATCTGCTACAGGGCTGAAACTTCTTTTGCCAATCTATTGGCCATCCATTATAAAAAGAAAACCAATGAAATCAGGGCTTTGGTGAAAAGCATTATATTTACCAAAGCAGATCTAATGCCAAATTATCAGGACAAGACTCTAACGATCACCTTATACAGCCTTGCCACGAATCGCGATAATACGGCAATCGAAAATATTATCCAGATTCTAAATGATACTGAAACAATTTTCTCAGGTACTGATTTGACCTTAATCTATAAAACTGCGACAATTTAATTGAACACCGAATCAGGAGTTCTGAATTTCGGGATAGGAGCAATGCTGTTTGGGTGGTCGTTCGATTCTTTTTCAATTAGTTTCAAAGAATCAAGTTGAGCAGATTGGTACTTGTTCATAAGTTAATTGATTTTTTAAAATTAAGAATGATTAAATATAATCAATTGCCAGATATAATTGTTTTCATTTTGCTCTTGTTGTATCCATTGGATTTTGGGCTGAAGCCCAAATTTCTATTGTCATTTTCCGGTCCGTCAGCTAAAGCAGACGGCAAAGGATATCACTGCAATTAATAATGGAAATCTTTATTCGAAGC
>JAAFHB010000397.1 GCA_010906965.1 Mariniphaga sp.
GACCTTTAGCCACTACGAAACTTCCATTGGGATGGCTGGTTGTAAATGAATAATCGAGGTTGTTGTATAGTGAACCACCTGCAACTATGAAGTCCCATGCTTCGGTACGATAAGTCACATCGTCAATACCATTGAATCCGGTTTCGTTGTCACCAATAGGTTTATTTAGTCCATAGTTCATCTCTACCGTAATCGGTGGCTTGGCATAATGAAAATTGAAGATCGAAACAGCCGGGTGTGGATTTTTGATTTGGGCAGATCCATTGGCGATATTCTGAGAAATAAGTTGTTTGTTTGGTAATTTAGACAGTATATCAGCCACATGTGATATCATTGCATTTTCCCATTCATTGAGGGCAGTAATATCACCAAAGTAAGGTTCGTTGCATATTTCAAAATAAAGATTGTCGAACTCATTGAGTTCCGAAACAATCTTTTCAGCCATTTGGTATTGAATCTTAAGTAATTCGGGGTGTTTAAGTGAAAGAACTTCTTTGTGGTCTTCAATAACCGGAACATTGTTAATGTTGTTTTTGTGATACAAAGGACTAAGTCCCAATTGAATGTTGGAATAGATGTTAGAGAAAAGATCGAGTTCCACCACAATATTGCGCTTTCCGGCTTCGGCTACAAAATCTTTTAGACGGGCAAAGTAAGATTCGTCCCATTTGTTTAGATCGAATTTATTACCGCCGCCTGCATATCCAGATTCATTGCTTCGTGCCCATGGACAGATTAATTTTCCATCGTCTGGTGCCATGGTGTTATCTGCAATGCCAAAAGCCCCTGTTGGTTCAAGATAGATCCCTGTAAAAGTGCGGGTTACATTCAGACCCTTTGCTTCCAGTTCATCCAGATATTTGATGTAATCAAAACCGAGGTTCATTACAGCACCATAATGTTCAGTAGAACCAATTAAAACTGTTGGTTTTCCACTGAAGAGAAAGTAGTGCGGATTATCGGGATGAAGGCTTATTGGAGCGCTTTTTTTGTTGCAACCAAAAAGTGCCATGCATCCCAAAACAATAAGAATAAATTTAGATACAGCGTTCATATAATAAAATATTTGCCAGGTTATACTATTTTTTCATCTTCAATTTAATTGTTATTCCATTAAAAAAAGAGGGGTAAATCAAAAACTCGCTAGTTACTTAACCCGCTAACTTAAAAAAGCCAACACCATGTGACGGTACGCTATTGCTGAAAGAATCGTTAAATGTTCCTAAATCGGCTTGCTTCCAAAGATTTCTCACCTTTCTATCTCCTGAAATGCCCAATTCGCTCCATGTCACAGAAATTGATTGCTCTTTATCGGAGAGGTTAAACAATCCCACAGCCAACGATCCATCGGCCAATGGTCGAGACCAGATTTCAATTTGATTTTGTTTGTCAAATTTCACACGATCGCCCTGTATTCCAGCCACATCCTGATCAACGGCAATAACCTCGCTGTTGGTGAGTAATTTAACGGTGAATTCATCGAGCAGTGATAGGTCGCAGCCAATTAATAAAGGAGCTGCCAGAATACTCCATAAACTAATGTGGGTATATTGTTCATCGGCAGTTAACTTGCTTTTTCGGATATCACCGCCCCATCCAACTTTTCCGACAACCAGCATATCGGGGTCGTTCCAATGTCCCGGACCACCAAATTGTTGCCATTTGTGTTGGGTAAAACCAATGGCTGTCATGCTGTACCATGAATCATGAATGTCGAATGTGGTGCGCCAAACATTGGTGAGTTTGGCCCATTCTCCGGCTAATTCAAAAGGGGCAGCATTTGAAATGCTGAAAGCAATATCGCGTCCCGATTTCTTTAATGTTTCTGACATCAGCGTAGTGTGTTCAATATCGTTTGGATTCCAATCGTATTTTAGATAATCAAAACCCCACTCAACCCACTGTTTTACATCTTCTTCGTGGAAATTAAATTCTCCGTATCGTTTTTCTTTTTTGAAGATCTGACCATCTTTTGTGTCAGCAGCCCCACCTGTATAACTTGCGTAAGTCCAAACCCAAGGCGAAGAATAGATGCCAACTTTAAGCCCCAAACTATGGATATAATCGATCATCCCTTTCATATCGGGGAACTTTTCGTTGGGCATAATGGCATTGTACTTGCCTCCGCGTGAGCCTTGCCATCCGTCGTCAATGTTGATGTAAGTATATCCATAATTGTTTAACCCAAATTTTATCATGGCATCGGCTGCACCTATTACTTTCTCCTGACTAATCCCAGAACCAAAAACATTCCAGCTATTCCAACCCATTGGAGGTGTAAGCAGAAGTTTATCACCAATTACCAAAGTTAATTCCTTGCTATCTGAACCTAATTTATTTTCAGCTTTTACTTGCAGTTTATAGGTACCTGCTTGTTTCGCAATACCATAAATTCGTCCGGTTTTACTGTCGAGCTTAACACCTTCAGGAAGTTGTTCAACGGATACATTCATTGGTCGTGCTCCAGTAATTGGAATTGTAAAAAGAATCGGATTTTCAGGCCGGGCACCATGAATATACGGCGCATTGATGATAGGTGATTCAGGAACAATGGGTGTTTGAATGTATTCTGCCACGGTTGGCTTTTCTGCCATAGCCGGTTTTTCTCCAGCGTATTCAATCCAAGCGTCGGCATAATCGACCCTATCGCCCGAAATACCATCATCGGCATGGTCGGCATACAATTTCAGCCTTCTCACCCCATTAAGCGAGATCTCAATTTTTTTGGCTTTTTCTCCATTTTTCATGATGCCACTTCGGTATACCTCTTTATTGTCGGCATATACCACAAATTCTGCTGAAGCTAGCAAACGCTCCAATTCAGGAGGTGAGTCGTCTAACCCAACTAAAGCATGAAATCGTTTGGCATTTCCGTCAAGGTTTATGGCGATCATTCCCGAAGCATGAGTGCCAACGCCACGCTGAAAAGTATCGGCAGCAATAATGAGAGGGGTGTTCCACATCGATTTATTGGCAACTCCACCACCTGCTGCTGCTTCAATTTTTGACAAGTCTAACTCATCGAGCCAAATCTTTTTGGATGGATCATTACAAGCACTTAAAAAGATTAATACATGGATTAAATTAAAAAAAAGAAGTCGCTTAATAATATTTCTTTTGGAACTAAGCTTTTTTAGGTTTTTGAGTCTCATAGTTATTTAGATTATAAATATTTTGTCATTATTTCAATTCATTGCCATCAGTCATTATTCCATCGAAAACACCATTCCCGGTTTATTGGACATTTGGAATTCAAGCATTCCTCCTTCCAGCATTTGCTTATGGGTAATGTATCCCTTGCTGTAATCTTGTCCATTTAACCTCACATTTTCGATGTAAATATTTTCACTGGAAAGGCTTATCGCCTTCACCGTGAAAATATTTCTATTTGGTAAATTGATTGACAGTTCAGCAAATTGCGGAGTTCCGAAAACATACCTTCCATCAGCCGGATTGACCGGATAAAAACCCATGGCAGAGAAAACATACCAGGCCGACATTTGTCCCATGTCTT
>JAAFHB010000398.1 GCA_010906965.1 Mariniphaga sp.
ACACAAACTGGTACTCGAAAATCCCGATTCCATTTCAAAAGTTGTGCTGCAAAAAGGGCTCGATGCCGGAACAGCTTTCGAAATACTTTCGATCGATATTGCAGATATCGATATCGGAAAGAATATTGGTGCTTATCTGCAAATGGATCAGGCACAAGCAGATAAAAATATTGCACAGGCACGTGCAGAAGAGCGACGTGCCATGGCGGTAGCGCTTGAACAGGAGATGAAAGCAAAAGCGCAGGAAATGACGGCAAAGGTGATCGAAGCAGAAGCGCAGATTCCGTTGGCCATTGCGGAAGCTTTCAGGGCTGGTAATCTGGGTATTATGGATTATATGAAATATAAGAATATAATGGCCGATACAGCCATGCGTGATTCGATCGCAAAAGATAATCCAATTGGCACAGAACCAAAATAAAGATTTAACGTTCGCTTAATATATTTCAATGTTTTACAGCATATTTTTGTAATGCTTTTTAATTATAAGTTTGAATTTTTAGTTAGTCTTATTGGTTTAGTTAGGAAATATAAAGGATGGGCGAAAGTCTATCCTTTATTTTTTGCCGAAAACTTTAACTTACCAAATATTAGCAAAAAATCGATTTGCTCTTTCTTAGGAAACAATGCATTGGTCTCTTCCATATAAACACGGTAAGCGTCGCCGAAATACCGGATCAGCTGTCGCTCTTCGCGTTGTACCCTATGCAGATAAAATGGAATCGCAAGTATTAGAAATGCCGGACCAACAATCCAGTTTTGCAACATAAACACCTGTGCGATGGCAATTGCCACAAAAGCAGCATACATGGGATGACGCACCCAATGAAAAACGCCTGTGGTGATTAACTGATGGTCCAGTTTGATTTCCAAACCAGGAGACCAATACTTTCCCAAATCGGCATGAGCCCTAAAAAAAAGCCAAATACCAAATCCATAGAGCATTGTTGCAGGAAAACCCAGCCATTTAGGCAGGTTATAATCGAAGAATGCAAACCAGTCTGAAAAAACATAAAGAATGGGAAGTAACTGAAATCCAACGAAAATAAACAACAGGAACAGACGCTCCTTTTTGTTGAAATAACGCGGATGTTTCTCTGTCACATAATATTGCACATAATACGAACGAAGAACAACCTGCAATACAAAGCCACACAAAAAGATGATCTCAAGATAAGCACGATCCATTAATTCAATTTTTATGCAAAATAAACGCTTTTTGGGAAGAGGAACGATTATTCGATGTAAATTAAATAAAAAATTTAGGGGACGGAAAATGATAAGAATCAGTTAGTCAGAAAAGCATCTAAAGCAATGGTCGGTCTTCCATCAGCACCCCACGCACTTAAGGAATAGCCACTCCAGCTTTTAGCTCCCTCAGGTTCCCAGTAAATAACCCCAAGTCCTTTGCTTTCCGGAACAGCTTTTACTTTCTTTTGAACAGCAATCAATATATCATAAGTATTTTTGGGGTTTGATATCTTCTCCACCCACTTCAACCACCATCACTTCTTTTCCATATCTCGAAGCCATATCAATAAGATTATTCCGGAGATCATCGATCGACAGCATAAAATCAGGCTTTCCTTCGAGCCAATAAGGGTAATAGGACAATCCAATCACATCGTATTTTGCGCCATTCGCTTTAGCATTGTCAAACCACCATCTGAACCTGCTGTTGTTATTTCCCTGATCAACATGAAGTATTACTTTAGACGAAGGGCTGACCGCTTTTATTGCATCGTATCCTTTATTAATCAGTTGAACCAACTGGCTAAAATTGCTACTGCTTCCTTCCGGATAAATCATCCCGCCCGGTATTTCATTCCCAACCTGAACCCATTCCGGAGTTATACCTTTTACTTTCAATGCTGACATTACATCAGCGGTATAATCGTAAACGTCAGTTAGTAATTGCGGAAAGTCATGCCCTACCCAGGCAGCCGGTTTAACTTGTTTTCCGGGATCGGCCCATGTATCGCTATAATGAAAATCGATCATCACCCTCATTCCCCATTTTTGAGCCCGGACTGCCATTGCTACTGTCTCATCCTTGCTGCAATGACCACTGGCTTTGTCGTCCGAAGGATTAACCCATGTCCGAAGCCGGATCGTATTGATTCCATGATCTTTCAAAATCTGGAAACAGTCCTGTTCAACTCCTTTGTCGTTATAGAATTTGTAACCTGTTGCCTCCATTTGCGGAAGCCAGCTAATATCAGCACCTTTCACAAAACTGCTGTCAGTAGTTGTTGGAGAATCGGAATAGACTTTCGAACATCCAAATAAAAGAAATGCAGAAAAGAGTAAAAGGGAAAATATTTCTTTTGAGTTTCTCATTTTCGTTCTTAATTATTGGCATTACAATGATAGATAGAAAGCAGCTGGCAGAAAGCAACTTGCCAATGTCAAACTCAAAATTATATTCAAATGTAATCATTTAAAACCATCAGAAACTTTTTGGAATTTGCTAATTTCTTGATTGTACAAAATATGCAAGAAGCCAGTGGCAAATTGCCAGTTGCATCTTATAGCCTATTTTGAATCAATCACAATATCTGCCTGCTTCAAACCAGCGGATGTCGCCTTTAAAATTATTTTACCCGGTTTTTGTTCTGATTTAAGGATTACAAGGCATCGTCCCTGCCATGCTTTTCGTTCGAAGGCCTGGCAACTTTCGGTACTTACAGGATTGGCATTTCCAACTCCTATGATGGTTCCTGGTCCTTCAATTTCAAATTTCACAAGATTTTCGGCCATTGGATTACGATTTCCCTTTTCATCCAAAAGCTCTACTGTGATATAACTCAAATCCTGACCATCAGCTTTGATCTCAATTCTGTCAGCATTCAGTTTAATTTGTGACGGTTCATTTGCAGTGCGAAGAAAGGCCGTATTAACTTGCTTTTTAGCGGTATAACCAATTGTTTTCAATTCGCCGGGCTGATAAGGAACTTCCCATATTGCCTTGAATTCGTTAGAACGATTGGTTTTCTTCCGTCCCAGCGATTTGTTATTCAAAATTAGTTCCACCTCCTCACACGAAGAATAAACACTCACTTCCAAAGGTTTATTTTCATATCCTTTCCAGTTCCAGTCAGCCACAGCATCCAGCCAATGCCATTTGCTCCACGACTGGCGGTCTGAATTTTCAGCAAAAGAAGGTTTGGGTGGTTTTACGAACAGTGAAAGCTGATTCGACATCCAAAGTGCGTCGCGGTAAAAAGACTGTGGACGTTTCCATCCGCAAATATCCAGATCGCCACAATAGGCCAAATTCCAGGGATAAAAACTTTGCTCCTGGAAATAACCACGCCATCCGATGCTCGCTTCACCAATATAATCAAAGGCAGTCCAAACAAAATCGCCGATCACCCAGGGATGATCAATAACATCCATCCAGCTTTTAAACGCTTCCAAAGGATAAGATTCGGTTTGCACCATGATTCGGGAAGGAACACGTGTATGGTCAATATCAAAAATGCTGTTTTTATTGTGATCGCCACCGGAGC
>JAAFHB010000399.1 GCA_010906965.1 Mariniphaga sp.
CTGTTGTTTTTAACATCTGTTAATGCAAACAGAAATTGAAATTATGTCTCTTTTATTAATACTAAAATTTTTATCTATGAAAAGAAAAATCTCGCAATTACTCCTTTTGGGGATGCTTGTTCTTTTTGCAAGTAATACATTCGCCCAAATTAAAGTGAAAGGGGTTGTAAAAAGTGCCTCCGGAGAGGCACTCCCGGGGGTATCTATCGTGGTTAAAGGAACGACGAATGGTGTAGTGACCGATTTTGATGGTAAATACAACATTACTGTCCCCGGTACCAACGCTGTTTTGGCCTTTTCGTTTGTTGGAATGCAAAATCAGGAAATAACAGTTAATGGAAAATCAGTAATTGATGTCACTCTTGCGGAGGCTACAATTGGAGTTGATGAGGTGGTTGTGACTGCGATGGGTATTACCAAAGCAAAAAAGTCACTGGCATATTCGGTGAGTGATGTAAAATCTGAAGATCTGGTAAAAGGAGGAAACACAAACCTGATGAAATCGCTTGATGGTAAAGTGAGTGGTGTAAACCTCACAAGTTTAAGCAGTGATCCGACATCATCCGTATTAGTGAATATCCGTGGTACAACTGCTATGCCTTCTGCAAGCGATGCCAACGTTTCGGTCAAAGGACAGCCTTTATATGTAATTGATGGAATCCCAGTAGGAAATCAGACATTTACAACGAAGAACGGTGTTGACTTTGGTAACATCCTTTCGCAATTAAATCCTGAGGATATTGAAAGCCTTACGATTCTAAAGGGTGGTAGCGCGGGAGCCTTATATGGTTCTGAAGGTGGTAACGGGGTTGTGATGATCACCACCAAATCGGGTAAAGGCGGTAAGAAAGGGATTGGCGTTTCATTCTCTACTTCTGCAACGATGGATTCACCGTATCAGTTTATAGAAGAACAGCAATTGTTTGGTCAGGGCGAACGTGCTTTTGAATGGCAGTATGACAATACCGATACCTGGGGACCAACACTAGATGGAAGCTATTCCGCTGATTTCTGGAATACAAAAACACAAAAGTGGGACAATGGCCCGATGAGGTCATCGAATGAAAACAGGATGAAAGCCTATTTACAGACGGGTAGTACAGTGACTACAAACGTCAATGTAAACGGTAATTACGACAAGGGCGCTTTCCGTTTGTCATTAAGCAACATGGGGAACACAGGTGTTATGCCGAATACGAAAACGAACCAAAAGTCAATTTCGGTCAGTTCGGAATATAAACTGACAGATAAATTGAAGGTATCGGCTAATACGAATTATACCCGCACCTATTCTCCTAATAAAGCAAATGTCACAGGATCGAATAGTATCTTAAACAGTCTGTTATTCAACTTCCCAACCAACCTTCAGCCGCTTTCGGATATGAAAAATTACTGGATGACCGGGATGGAAGGAATTCAGCAAAATGGTGCAATTATGAAGGATAACGGGATTGATGTATCAACCGAAAATCCATGGTGGACGACCTACGAAAAGGTTAACCGCTTCAGCCGCGATAATTTCTTTGGCAAATTACAGTTAGATTGGCAATTGAATAAGAACTTTGCCTTTCTGTTACGCTCAGGAATGGAGAATGTAGTTGAAAATTACGAATACCGTCAATCTTTTGGGAAAGTCGCAATGGCAAACAGGGTTACCAGTGGGGACGGTGTTTACCAGACTATTTCTGATAAAAGTTTAAGCTTCAACTCCGATGCTATCCTTTCCTATAACAAATCGGTTGGGAAGTTCGATATCTCTGCTGCTGGTGGTGTAAACTATGCTTATAGTAACACAAACTCATATGGCATTACGGCAAATGCGCTTGTTACTCCGGGATTATTCCAGCTTAGTAACGCATTCCCCGGGAAACTGGCGCTTCTCGGCACACCTCAGGGTACATTTGGTTACGGTTGGGGAGCAGGTCCTTCTTACAGCGTTTATGGAACAGCGGACCTTGCATGGAACAAACAACTCTTCCTTGGTATTACAGGTCGTAACGATTGGAAAGGAAACCTTCAGGAAGAAAAAATCAATTATTTCTACCCTTCTGTATCACTTGCATGGATTGCTTCCGAAACCTTTAAATTACCCGAATCGATTAATTTGCTGAAAGTACGTTTAGGCCTGGCGAATGTCGGCAACGGATTGACAAAACAGCGTTCTATTGATACCTATTCCTTCGAATCGCCGGATTGGTCAAATACAGTAAAAACTGCCAATATTGGCGCTTCATTGGTCGATCCCGATATCAAGCCAATGCAATCGATCACGAAAGAAGCTGGTATTGATTTGTGGATGTTTAATAAAAAAGTTTTGTTTGACTTCACCTATTTTGTGAAAGATCAGAACAACCAGTTAGGTGGTATTCCTCTGGTTCAGGGAACCGGATTTACCTCAATGACGACGAATGTTGGTGATGTGCGGAACGAAGGTTATGAGTGGGGATTAACTTTAAACCCTGTCCGGACAAAGGACTGGAATTGGGACCTAACCACAACTTTTACGCATTACAAGGCACACATCAAACGTCTGTCTCCAAAATTTGCTCCGGCGGGATACATCTTCGCTTCTTACGATGGCAAGACAAAAGTAAAAATTGCTGAAGGCGAAGAGATCGGAAATATTTATGAGGAAAATCCGATCCTGCGGGTGAAAACCGGTAAATATGCAGGTATACCTCTTCTGGATGACCAGGGCGGTGAATTTCAAAAGTCGTCGAACGAAAAAGACCGTGCAAAACTGGGAAATTACAATCCCGATTTCATTATGGGTTTAAACACAACTTTACGATATAAGAGATTTTCACTTAATTTGGTGGCTAGTTTCCGTAAAGGTGGCAAATACGTGTCTGTCAACCAGCAATATATGGAGTCGAATGGTAGGGCTGTTACAACGTTGAGTTCCGGACCGAACAATCCATGGTGGATGGGTGGCCGTACTGCCGAATTGGGTGGTCTGGCATGGCCTGCTGAAGGTTCAAGTGCCTACGAGAACATTAACGCCAATAACGATGGACAACGGTCTGAATTTCATGATGCCAGCTATGCAAAGGGTGTATTTGTTAATCCAAACTTTGAAGGTGCATTACCTACAGATGCCGACTATATTGTGAATGGTGCAGATCCGAAGAATACATTTTATCAGATTCCTTACAACAGTTATGGTGATGTTATCTGGGATTTCACGGCAACAAGAACCTATGATGCAACCAACATCAAATTAAGGGAAGTTTCACTCACCTATACATTGCCAGGCTCCATCACAAGTAAACTTCATGTGAACAATGTTAACATTGCATTAGTTGATGAAATATCTTTCAGTGGAACGCTTCGGGTCGCAACGAAGATCCCGAATCTGCATTTTCGGGAGTTGGTGTAAGCCAGGGTGTACTTAGGGCAACATTGCCAAGTGTCCGTTCTATTGGATTTAAACTTGGTTTCGATTTTTAATATTGGACTTTCATCATAAAAAATATAAATAATATGAAATCATATATCACAAAGG
>JAAFHB010000400.1 GCA_010906965.1 Mariniphaga sp.
TCCTGCGAGAAACCACTTGTACCAATTAGGACAGCACCAATAAGTGAAAATACATTCTTCATTTTAACTTTTTTTAATTTTTCTTGAGGCAAATAAACATCATTGGTATTACAAACCTGTTAAGCTGTTGTTACTGTTCGATGAATTAAGGTTACAATGCTGTTAATTTGAATATTTAGGTAGTGTCAGTGTGCATCACTATTGTTTTTGATAGCATTGCCATTGATTTACAATACCGGGTTTAGTTCCTCGCAACATGGTCTTTGGGTAGCGTAATTTAATACTCCATTTATCACCGACAAACATTTGAAACAGGAGGAGCGATCAAGCACCTCCACATTCAAATATTACTTTTCGGATGTGCGATCAGCCATCGCGGAAATCAAAAATTTCTGAATAGGGTTAGCTGTTTGTAAAGGCCAGTTTTTCTACAAAATGTGTTGCAGAACATATTTTTGCCGGTAAACTTATTCGGAAAGATTGATGTTGTAAAAGTTAGATAAGGCAAATTTAGGTGTCACAAATTTATTAGAACCTTGAATTACAGTGTAGAGCTAACAAAGAATCGGCAATCGTCCAACTTTTCCAGAGAATTTGTGTTATAACTTGGTAGTTAGCTGCCATTTTTGACAACTCAATAATAAAAGGAAGTAAAATATTGAACTTTAAACATACATAACACTTTTAAAATCAACTTATATAATGAAGACTTTACAACTTCTGATCGTACTACTATCTTTCTCGGTGTTAACCAAAGCGCAAAGTATTGCAGACTTTACACTTCCTTCGGTAACAGACACAAGCCATTTTACACTTAGTAAAGCCAGGGGTAAATTCATTGCCCTACATTTTCTATTAAAAACAGAATGTCCGTATTGTATGCGACTCACGCACGAATATTTTGAAAAGGCAATGACGCTGCCAAATGTATTGCAAGTATTTATAAAACCTGATACGGAAAAAGAGATAAAAGAATGGGCTGATAAATTATCCGCCGGCGATGCACTTAAATATCCAATATATCAAGACGCTAATGCAAAACTGGCTTCTCGATATAATATTCCTGACGGATATGCCTTTCACGGACAACTTGTTCACTATCCTGCATTAATTCTGCTAAATGAACAAGGTAAAGAAGTATTTCGTTATATCGGTAAAGATAATAGTGACCGTTATTCTTTTGAAAAACTTACTGCAAAAATGCAGGAACTCAATCAGCAAAATAAATAAAACGGCAGCCAATAATGCTATTTACACGCTGGATAGAAATAAAATGTGGACAAAAGTAACGTCAACAAATTAACTTTGCTTGATAACGATTTAACTATTAAAACCCGCACAAAATATAGTCGCGGTTTGTTAGTTTTGTAATTTCATAATAAAAATCATAAGCAAAATGGAAAACATCAGGAATCTTACATTGAAAATGGAAGGCAATGAGCAAATTATCAGCTTGTTGTCGCGCAATGATGCGATTGTGAAAATGGTCTCTAAATTTCAGGTTGCTGTTGAAGAGCTTAATTCCAAACAGAAAAAACTGGAATACCAGCATGCTTTATTAGGCAAGGATTTATCTCCTATTGAGATAGTAAAGAATGACCGGCGAAAGGAACTGGAAGACCGGACAATGACTGTGGTCCGGATTATGCAGGTTTTCGCCCACGATAAAAAGAAAAGTAAGCTACAGTCCAAATTATTTCACATTACTACCGATTATATCCAGAACTGTCTGGATAAGGAACTGATAAAACTGTCGAAGAATATATGGCTGATTGCCAACAAACATGGTGGGTATGCGCTTACGTTTGTCGATAAAATCAAATCGGCATTAAACCCCGAAAATTTAAAAATCACTACCAAATTTGAGAAGGAATTTGGATTAAATCAGGACATGCTCAGAAATATTGAGGACGCTAATCTCAGTTTTATCGAGGCGATGCTTCTTTTCGAGGAAGCGATGAATGAAAAGGAAGACTTGCTTTTTAAAATAAAGAAGATCAATAAACAAATTAAAAAGCTGTTGGCAGACAAAGTTGATCACCTGGCATTGATGTTTGAAAATGATCATCCGGTTTTTTATAAGGAGTACCGCATTATAAGAGATAAACAATTGCAGAAACTTCCCAAAGAATCGATTGATCAGGAAACTGATTTTGCTGATTTATTGCTCGATGACGTTCAGACGAAACCAACTTTAAAAACCAGCAAAGCACCGAAGAAAGCGAAGCCTGTAATAAAATAGCTTTAAATATGCCGAATGTTTAGAAGTTGTTTCATTATCATGTTTGGGATTAAAACATTGATTAGCAGCATATATTTGATAAGATTTCAATAGTCGGTTGTGCTGTTTCACTGAATTTTTAGGAGTTATGAGTTCAAATATTAAGGGGAATCGTTCGGGCAAAACTGCAAAGCCGGTCAGTTTTCAAAGGACAGTTGAAAGGGATATTTCAAAGCTGCACCCTTTTACCGTCGAGAATCTGTTGGACGTTGACAAATCAATTCATCAACTACGAAAATCGCTGAAGTCAGTCTCAGCGATTTTATTATTATACAAAGAGCAGTTTGATCAGACACAATATATAAACGGGAAATCCCTGATAAAGTCGCTTTCGAAACAGTATGGAGTTGTCAGGGAACCTTATGTTTATCTTCAAACCTTCAACCGGATCGAAAATGAATTGAAAGGTATTGGCGACTGCAATCCTGATGAATTGAGAAGCCACTTTGAATTGCAGTATCAACAGACTTTAAACGGGGGAAGTGGTAATGAAACGATTCAGCAGGGAAATAAATCAATTTTGAAACTGACTGAAACACTAACAAATTTTGAAGTTACTTCCGATCCAAAGCGTTTAAGAAGGAAGCTGTCGGTTAGTTTTCGAAGGGCTAAAAAATTATTCATCAAATTGAAGACAAATTCTTCTGCCGATGATTTTCACGAATTTCGCAAATGGTGCAAGATTTTTTACTTTCAGCAGGCGGCTCTTCACCGGCTCGGAAAGGGGAGGGCACCCAAAAAGAACATTCAGCTTTATATCCTGACTGAATATCTTGGGAAAGAACATGATTTGCAAATGCTTTTCGAATACATGGTTCTGCATTTTGCCGTATTATCATGCACGTATGAACCGTTTTTCAAATTGAAAATAAAAAAGTTAAGGAAAAAGGTATTGGCGCTGTATCCGAAAGTAAATTACTTGTAAGTACTAGCAGGTAAACATTTGCAAATAGCAAGATTATTTCTAAAGATCAGTATTTATCTGTTTTCTAACTTAAATAATACCAGTCAAATAACCTGGAATACAGGCTATATTTTATGACCTGGTATTTATTTGGAGAATTACCTGTTTCTATATTGAAATCTTTTTATCTGATTAACTTTGCCGGCTGATTAAACTTAAATAATAAGTTTGGCAGGATAATTTATTGGCAAAAAGAAGATAATGGTTCGGCTCGAATTTCTAAAATATATGGCCAC
>JAAFHB010000053.1 GCA_010906965.1 Mariniphaga sp.
TTTGTAAAACACTACGTTGGAAAAGGAAAATCAGTTGCCGGATTACAGATTGCAAAATGCACTTGCAAAATGAGTGACCTGGAACAGTTTGCTTACGAGTACGATGGAGTCCTGTATGTAACCTTTGAGGTTGCAAAAATGAAGAGTCCGGATAACTTCGGAAGAGATTTCACGCTTTATGTCACAAAAAAAGAAGAAACAGAGGAAGAACCAACTTCGAAAAAAGCCGCAAAAAAGCCGACTAAGAAGCAAAAACAGGAATTGGAACCTGCCGACAAAGAAGGAGATGATCTTCCTTTCTAAAGATTTAAAAGGCCTTTCCCAAAAGGCTTTTTTTTAGTCGCATCTTCTTGGGTTGCTTGATTTATCGAATGGAAATTTTGACCAAAAGTTTCCATATGCTTCCCAAGTTCCGATTATCGGTATTCTGTTAATCGCATTTTCCCTAGTTGAATCATAGAGTGCTCGTCAAATTCCGAGGTTTAGTAATTTTTTTTAATTGATTTAAAAACTCAACGTAATACACGGAAACAAATCGCCAAGTAATTATTAAACTATTTTTCTTATTGATTCTACAATATTTATTGAACCGGCAATTACAGGAAAATTCCGCTCAATTATGTCATTTCCAATCGAGTATTGTATGTCATTTCCATATACATCTTTCATAATGCCTCCGGCTTCAGAAATCAGTAAACCCAGACCCGAAATGTCCCAAACTTTTGTAAACAGGTTAATACATCCTCCAAATTTTCCTTCAGCTACATAAATAAAATCGACAAGAGAATTTGTTGACCGTATATTTCTTGAACCTTTTATAATATATTTATAGATATCAATGCCTTTATTCAGGAATATATCATCAGCGGTATAATCCACAGAAAACGCAATCAAAGAATTACTCAATTCCCTATTTTTAGCCATTGTCAGAGGTAGACCATTTTTGTATGCACCTTTACCATTCTCTGCAAAATACAGTGTATCAGATACTGGAAGATATGCTCCGCCCATCACAGGTATATTATCTTTAAACAGAGTAATCATAACTCCGAACCAAGGAATACCTGCCGCAAAATTTGAGGTGCCATCCAAAGGATCAATTATCCAAGTATATATAGAGTTGTTGTTTGCATAACCACTTTCTTCCGAAATAATATTATGACCCGGAAAACTCTCTGCTATTACCTTAATAATTGCCAAATCACTCGTCGTATCTGCGATTGAAACGATACTGCTTTGAGATTCTTTTTGAATAAATTCGATTGGTTTATCGAAATACTCAAGTAGCGTTTTTCCTCCAGTCTTTAAGGCAGTAATCAGTGTATTTTTCATCTCAATATGATTTTATAAATCCATTACGCTATCCAAACCTCTTCTTAAACCAATAAATGAACCCACTTTTCTAATTGCAAGAATAGCTCCAACGGTATAAGGTTTTGCACTTTTTCCGGCATCATGTTTTATGGTTAGTTTCTCGTCCTCCAATCCGAAAATTGCTTCAAGTGACAATGTAAATCCTGGCAACCTTACTGAGTGCACCTGCATCCCGTTAATATCAGCACCTCTGGTTTCTTTAATGCCTTTCATATTTTCAAGCGGAATGGGTTTAATCGGTTCTCCGGTTATTGATAGGCGATTTGCAAGTTCCATGGCGCTTCCACTTGGCGTGTCAATTTTGGTATGCGAGGCATAATCAATAATTTCCCAATGAGGCATATACTTTGAAGCTATTTCAGCAAATCTGTTTAGTAGAACAACACTTATTGCAAAATTTCCAACCGCTAAAACTGATTTCTGATTTTTATCGGCTATTGTTTCGATTTCAGTATAATCGATGTCTAAAAGCCCCGATGTACCAATAACAACATTTACACCTTTATTTATAGCTGCGATTACATGATGTTTCGCAATGTCGGAGGCAGTGTATTCCACTAAAACATCGCAAGGAATAGTTAAAGCTTCTTCAATTGTTCCATAGATTGGAATGTTTTTATTTGTAGATAAACTCAAGAGTTCAGTAAGGTTTTTATTGGTATTTTTTCTGGAAACTGCCGAAACCAATTCCAGATCATCTGTTAAAACGATTTCTCTGCAAAGTTCAGAAGCAGCCCAGCCAGTAGCCCCTGCAATGCATACGCGTATTTTTTTCATTGTTGACATTTTCATATTTTGTTTGTTTCTGAAATATTTTTCTCAATATCAGTCCGTTAACTTTGTATCCTGATATCTTAAATAAACCATGGCGACTTTCAAATTTGAATTATCTTTTAACGGAACGATTTCAAAATCCACCATTTTATTCATTGGATATTCATTCAGTAGAGTGATCGGAGCCCAACCCCATTCACTCCAATTAATCGTAAATTCCTGCGTTACATCTTCATATTTTAATAGAACTTTTTCAGGAGCAGCCGAGTCATTTAATATTAGTATGCATAGCTGAAGAGATCCTCTTTTTGTCATCTCCATATTAAATTTGACCTGATCATTTTTCAGACTTTTTGCAGTTAGACTATTTGTCATCACGCCTTTATCTACAGTATATTTCAACTCTGTTTTAAAATCATCAAAAAGCCGATCATCCTCGAGTCGGGTCACTTTAGCAATTTCTTTCTGACCGGGTTGCAAAATAGAATTGGATAGATTCAGATTTTTGATTGTATTTTCCTCTACTTCAAAAATGAAATTGCTATTCCCGATAGTTCTGCAAAAGCTTGCCGTTATATTTTTTGAATTTCGGAAATGAGCCAAAGGGGTTCCTGAATTTTTTATTTCTGCTTTAACTGATTGTAATTCAACACTTTTCACCCTGTCGAATGTGAGTGCAGGCCTTGCTTCGTTGTCCGCTGAATACATGGTAACATTTTGCAGATAGAGTTCTTCAACATTTCTACAATACAATCCATAGGCCGGTAAATGCTCAAACATAATAGCCATAGGGTATGCAAAATCCTCAAAAGCAACTTTATTGTACGGAACAGCCTCCTGAACGACTGAATTTCGTACGGTATAATTTGTAATAGATACATTCCTGATTTTTTTGTTGTATAAACCCATAATACTAGAAGGCAATTTCGCATTAGTGACAGAGATGTTATTCAGAGATATATCTGAAACATCATCAATATGTTGAACATACTGACCTGATTTGAATGGCCTTGCCCTCAATCCCAGCCGAATAAAAATTGGGGTTGCAACATTCTTCATTGAAATATTATCAAACATAATATTCTGCATCATTCCTCCATCCACCGTTATTAATTCAATACCACTGTGAACCGGGATATCTTTAATAATGCAATTACTTACCGTGATATTTCTAAATCCCCCGTTTGACTCTGTTCCGGTTTTAATGCCCGTTGCCCTGCTGCTCACAATGCAATTTGTGATAGCAATATCCTGACATATTACATCACTTGAAGCTTTCATAACTATTGCATCGTCACCTGTAGAAAACCGTGAATTGGAAACAGTGACTCTCTGACAGCAATCGATGTCCAGGCCGTCTCGATTGGAATTTGCCTCATTTACAATTTCGACTCCCTCGACATTTACATCTTTGCACCCTAATAAATGTAGTGTCCAGTTTGCACTATTAAGAAGGTGAACATCACGGATAATCACGTTTTCGCAATTGACCAGTCTGACAATAAATGGCCTTTGATTCTGGGGATATACTTTAGTGAAATTAGTCAAACCATTTCCATTAATTATTCCTGAACCTGTAATTGAAATATTCTTTGCTCCTTCTGCAAAGACCATAAAATATTTGGAATAAAGCTCTTTTGATCGTGATTCAAACTTTTGATTTATCTCGATATAATCTCTGCAATTTGGACTTCCCATAAGCGTGGCCCCTGGCTGAAGGTGCAAATTCACATTGTCTTTGAGAATGAGTGTGCCTATCAGGTAGGTGCCGGACGAAATATTTACAATTCCTCCACCATCCGCTGAAGCCTTATCTATAGCGCTCTGAATTGCTGGTGTATCCAGGATAGATCCATTGCCTTTCGCGCCAAAATCCTTCGCAATATATTGGGCATATGTCTCTATCGATGTGAGCATTAATGCTAACGAAAGGATATTAACGGTTAATTTTTTCATCAATCAATTTTTTCTGAATTTTCATTTTAGAATCAAGTTACGCAGGCAACAAATTGGTCAAAGAAACAAAAAAGATTCCAGTGTTTGTTTGATTTTAAATTCATTCAAAAATAAATCAAATTTCGTCAATCGATAATTACAGGCAGATTCAAATTATTTTTTAAATTTGTTATTTTATTCCAATAATGATCGACAACGAAAAATACTTATTCGAAAAACTAAGACTGGGTGACGAAGCAGCTTTCAAAGTCATTTACAATAAGTATGTTCCACGATTATACTATTTTGTTCATGAATATATTCCATTAAAAGACATAGTTGAGAATATAATTCAGGATACTTTAATGACGTTATGGGTTAAAAAAGAAACCCTAAGTGCCGACACCAATTTGTCAGCCTACCTTTTTACTGTAGCAAAAAATAATTGCCTATACAAATTACGAGACTTAAAGTATAGAAAAAGACTTTTCGACTCATCTGACCCTGGAGAATTGGAGTTAAAAGCAAATATGGATGCCTTGGGATCGCTTGATACTTCTTCATTAACTTTCATGGAAATAGAACAGATCATCAAAAATACCTTAGAACAATTACCTCCACAATGTCGGGTTGTGTTTCAACTGAGTCGATTTGAAGACAAAAAGTACAGGGAAATTGCAGAAGAACTAAATATATCAGTGAAAGCAGTCGAAGGGCATATTTCAAAAGCATTAAAGCAGTTTCGAACTAGTCTGAAAGATTATTTGCCTATTGTGGCGTTTCTGTTTATTCGCTAATTTTTCCCTTTAATACTTTTATTTCCACTTCCAAAGAAAATTTCTTTGTTTCCAACTAGGGTATAAGCATATTCGTGCTTTATAGATATAACAAAGACTAAAAATGGCAAATACACAAGACATATTTAAGGTAATTACAGGAAATGCAGAAGCTGAAACGAAACAATCAGTTCTTTCTAACTTGAATGAGGAGAAAGTTTCAAAAGATGAATATAACCGATTGAAAAATGCTTGGGCACTTTTGAATTCGGAAAGGCAGATGTCATCTTATCAGGTTGAAGAATTATATCTTAGTTTCCAACAGCAATTAGATATAAGGAAGCGCTTATTTAAACTGAATGTATATTCATATTTCAAATATGCGGCAGTGTTCTTTTTAGCCATTGGCCTCTCCACTTTATTTTCCTATTTTCAAAATAACGGACAGTCACAAAATAATTCCCGCTTGTTTGTTACTTCGATTGTAGCTGAAGATGGACAACGATCAAAGATTGTTCTTCCGGATAGTTCCGTGGTTTGGTTGAACTCCGGAACCCAATTGACTTACAACAACAATTTTGGTAATACTAACCGTGAAATCAAATTAATCGGGGAAGCTTTCTTTCAGGTAACCAAAAATACTAATCTTCCACTTATTGTTAGCTGTAATGATCTAAAAGTACAAGTGTTGGGAACTAGGTTTGACGTTAATGCTTATTCGAATAGCGAATCAATTAGTGTGGCACTCCAATCTGGGAGCGTAGAATTGCGACACTCAAAAAATGATTCTTTCCAATATAAATTAATTCCTGGTGAAATGGCTCAATACAACACTCATTCTGGCAAGGTTGTTATAAATAAAGTTAATGTAGGCCGTTTTACAGCCTGGAAAGATGGTATTCTCTATTTCAACGACAGCCCAATGAAAGAAGTATTCACCCAGTTAGAGCGAAAATACAATATTGTTATTGAAGTAAAGAATCCAAAGATTTACAATTCGATATTTACTGCTACGATTAAAAACGAGTCTTTAGAAGAAATATTCCGGTCGATTGAATACTCCTGTTCGGTACGATGCAAAATTGTACGGGGAGAAAAAAAAGATGAAAAAATAAAAGTAATAATATCTAAATAATTTAAAATTGAAGCCTATGTAATGCACTCTAACAAAAAAGGAGATGCTCGTAACATCCCCTTTTTCTCTCTTTTTCGCCTTATTCAATCGAAATGAAAAGGCAAAATAATTTGAATCAATTAACAAATCAAAACAAAGGTATGAAAAAAAACGATTGTCCATCGATTCCTTATTGGAATAAAATTTTGGAATCAAAACTATGTAAAGTCATGAAAACAACATTGTTTCTGGTACTTGTTACAATTTCGCAGGTAATTGCTGTTGGTGCATACTCTCAGAATACGCGTATCAACTTAAATATGCGAAATGTAACGATTAAAGACGTTTTGGTTGAGATCGAACGCAAGTCAGAGTTTTTCTTTATGTATGATGCGAATTATGTAAATGTCAATCAAAAGGTTGATATCTCGGCTGAGAATCTGTTGATCACAAATATTCTGGACGATATTCTTAAAAATAAAGGCATTAGCTATTCTATTAACAATAGGCAGATTGCTTTGAATAGTATCGGGTTTATTGATCAGAAAGTTGATAACAAAACCATTTTGGGTAAAGTTGTTGACACTTCAGGAGTCCCACTGCCTGGTGTATCGGTAGTTTTAAAAGGAACTACCATCGGAACCATAACTGACGTCAATGGTAACTATTCACTTTCCAATATTCCTGAAAATGCAACTTTGTTATTCTCGTTTGTAGGAATGAAAAAGTTAGAGATTGCTACAATCAATAAAACAACGATTAATGTGACTCTTGTTGAAGAGGCAATTGGAATTGATGAGGTTGTTGCAATTGGTTATGGTTCTCAAAGAAAAATTGAAATTACAAGTGCAGTTGCAAGCGTGAATTCTGATGGCTTTGTTAAAGGTTCGGTTAAAGATGCAGCACAATTAATACAGGGAAAAGTTGCCGGTATAATTATTGGTACTCCGAGTGGTGATCCAAATGCCAGGAGTCAAATACTATTAAGAGGAACCGCTACGTTCGCAACCAGTACCCAACCTTTAATCCTGATAGATGGTATTCCCGGTGATTTGAACACAGTACAGCCGGAGGATATTGAAACCATTGATGTATTGAAAGATGGATCTGCTGCGGCAATTTATGGAACAAGGGGCACCAATGGTGTAATTTTGATTGCAACGAAAAGAGCCAGCGGCAGCACAATAGAACCTACGATTGAATTTAGTAGCTATATCAGCACCCAAAACTATGTCAGACTTCCAAAAATGTTAACGGCCGACGAATACCGAGCCAGGCTTACTCAAGGGGTGACTTTCCAGGATTACGGTGCAAGTACAGACTGGATTAAAGAAATAAGCAGAAACACGCCGCTGAGCCACAATCAAAATTTAACATTCCGTGGAGGAAATACTAAAACAAATTATTTGGCATCTATCGCTTATCGCGATCAGCAAGGAATTTTCATTACTTCAGAAACCAAAAATTTTAATGGCAGATTTGATATAAATCATCGAATGTTTAATGACAAATTGATAGTGGGGATTAATTATATCAATTCTAAAAATAATTCAGGTGTCCCTTTTGAAAACTATTTTTTCCGTCAAGCTACGAGATACAACCCAACGGCGCCAGTGAAAAATCCAGATGGGTCCTGGTTTGAAAATTCTGCCTTAAGTCAAAATCAAAACCCTGTCTCTTGGTTAAAGGAATCGTATGGAGATAATAAATTCCAATCATCTAGAATTAGTGGGAGCTTATCATGGTTACCTGTTCAGAATTTAAATTTAAAAATGTTGGTTTCCAACAGTCAAAATAATTATATGAATAGTCTTGGCCATACGAAGCAACATTATTCATCAACTATGGATGGTAAAAATGGTGAAGCTTATAAAAATTTTGGACAAAACGTTGAACAGCTTTTGGAACTAACTGCATCCTACAGTAAATCATTTAAAGGAAATACTATTTCTGCGTTGGCTGGCTATAGTTATCAGCATAGTCTCACCGAAAGGGGGTCTATGTATAACTACGATTTCCCGGCAGGTAATTATTCATATATTGATGCAATTGGTAATGGTGATGCTTTATCACTCGGAAAAGCGACGATGGGGAGTGGTAAATATGCTTCTAATCTAATTGGCTTCTTTGGAAGGGTTACCTATAATTACAAGGAAAAATATTTGTTAACGGCAAATCTTCGCTATGAAGGAGCCTCACAATTTGTGGGCACGAAAAAACCATGGGGAACTTTCCCATCTGTTTCGGTTGGATGGAGAATAAATGAAGAAGATTTCATGAAATCAATAAGTTTTGTTGATAATTTAAAACTGAGAGCCGGATATGGTGTAACTGGTACCGCTCCTGATTATTCGTTTTTAGGTGTTAGCCAGTTAGATTACGGCGATAGATTTTTTATCGATGGTAAATGGACACGTGGTTTAAGCCCAAGCAATAATGCAAATCCATATATAAGGTGGGAAGAAAAAAGGGAAACGAATATTGGATTAGATTTTGGTTTCTTAAAGGGAAAACTTAGCGGAAGTATTGATTATTACAATCGTCGTACGGACGGATTGTTGTATAATTATTCGGTACCTTCTCCTCCGAATTTATATCCAACCACAATGGCTAATGTAGGAGTTATGGAGAACAAAGGTCTTGAAGTACTTCTCAACTATACTCCGATTAAAACCAAAAAATTTACCTGGAACACGAATGCAACTTATTCTGCCAATCGCAATAAACTCATTTCAATTGACAATGATCTTTACAAAGCAACCAATCCTTGGTTCAATGCCGGCACAACACCGAGTCCGATAAATATCTATAGTCACCGTGTGGAAGTGGGCCAAGAAATTGGAAATTTCTGGGGATACAAGGTCTTTGATATAGCCGCAGACGGTACCTGGATTTATGAAGATAAAGACGGTAAACAAGTTCCAAAAGTAACTGAAGCAGATAAAAAAGTAATTGGTAATGGATTACCCAAATTCTATCTAAGTTGGAACAATAATCTTCGCTACGGCAATTTCGATTTAAATGTATCCATGAGAGGAGCTTTTGGTTTTCAGATCATCAATGCACAACGCATGATCTATGAAGTACCAGGATTTACAGTATATAATCAATTGAGTTCTGCCACTGAAAAGGTCTTCGGGAAAACTGCTTTAAAAAACACGGTATCCCCTGATTATAACAGTTACTATGTCGAAAATGGTGATTACTTGAAAATTGATAATGTGACACTTGGATATAATTTCAGTGTTTCCGGATCAAAACACATTAAATCAGCTCGCTTGTACATCTCAACTTTAAATACGTTAATAATTACCGGTTATAAGGGTATGGATCCTGAAGTAAATCAACTCGGGCTGAATCCAGGGTATGATAGTGCCGATAAATACCCTTCAGCAAGAGTTTATACAATCGGATTGAATATAACAATAAAATAAAAATATATAGCATGAAAAAGATAATTAACTATATAATTGTACTGGGTATCATTGGCTCAGGACTTATTTTGGGTTCGTGTACTAAACTCGAAGACAAAAATTATTCCGGAATTATTGCATCCGAATTTAACCCAACAAGTACTGACATTGGTGCTTTGCTTGCACCAGCCTACGCAAGTTGGAGAGGTGTAATGTGGGATACTGACTGGAGTGGTTATTGGATGATCAATGAAATCACTTCTGATGAATATGTTGCTGCGGCAAAGCCTTATGGTTATGTTGATGGAGGGGTTCATCGTCAAATGCATGAGCGAACATGGACGTCACAGAATTATTACGTTACTAATGCATGGAAGTCTCCATGGATAGGGATTTCCAATTGCAACCGGCTAATGTTTCAGATTGAATCTGGAGTTATTCCTCCGAACGACGCTATGATTGCTGAATTGAAGGTTTTAAGGGCATCTTTCTATTATGTATTATGCGATTGGTTCGGAAATATTCCGATTGTAACAAAATTTGATGTTCCTGAAGGCTTTTTACCTGAGCAAAGTTCGAGAGCCGAAGTTTACAAATTTATTGTAAATGAGATTACCTCTGCATTGCCGTTGTTAAGCGAGGATCGCTCTGCTAAAACCTATGGTCGCTTTAATAGTAAATGGGCTGCAAATGCACTTCTTGCAAAAGTTTATCTGAATGCAAAAGAGTATTCAGGAACGGCTGAGTGGGCTAAATGTCTGCAGGCTTGTGAAGCGATCATTGCTTCGGGAAAGTTTAGTTTGGATGCGGTTCAGAAGAATGTCTTTAGTGCAAAAAACGAGAACTCACCTGAAATTATTTGGGCGATCCCATATGATATGCTTTATACCTATAATGCAATGTTTGCATTAACCATTTCGAAAGAAAACAGGTTCACATTTAATATGATAAATAATCCTTCAGGTGGTGCAACAGCTGTTCCTCAATATATTAGTACATTTAACACCAATGATTTAAGGTACACAAAGGGTTGGTTGTATGGTCAACAATATTCTTCTACAGGAGAGTTGTTATTGTGCGCAAGCGGAACCCTTAAAGGAAAGCCTATGTTTATTATAAATGAGTCTCCGGGAATTGATTCAAATCAGGTAGTTCATGGCTACAGGCTTTTCAAGTGGGAAATCCCTCTTGCATCAGATAGATTGACTATGAACAATGATTATCCATTCTTCCGTTATGCCGACGTATTAATGATGAAAGCAGAATGTTTACTTCGAACCGGCCAGGCAGATGCAGCAGCAACGATTGTATCCCAAATCAGAAAGCGCAGTTTTCCGAATAATCCGGAACTGGTTGCAGTTACCGGCGCAAAGTTGCTTGGAGGAAGCGTTTATGCTTATGGATTAAAAAATCATTTCAAAACTACATTTGAAGGTGGAGCAGATATTCAATATGGAGGATTTTTGGATGAACTGGGTTGGGAATTTGCGGCCGAAGGTCGCAGACGTCAGGATATGATCCGCTTTGGAGTATTTCATACAAAATCATGGTTATCAAATACAGCCAACAACGATCTTAGAAAAAATATTTTTCCGATACCATTGGAGGTGTTAAATACGAATCCAAAATTAAAACAAAATCCAGGATATTAAAAGTCATCAGTCAAAAGGAGTAAATAGCTAAAACAGCTGTTTACTCCATTGATTCATGCCTGTGTATGTAATTGATTGAAAATATTTCTATCAAACAGTACTTCCTATGTTCACTTCTAAAGCATTTATGTATTATTCTACATGAAGAAATTTACGTAGGCTGTTTCCCTTTCATTACAGGTTGCGCCCCCTGCTTGGATACCGACCACGACGGGATGCCCTAGGGATGGGAAATTGCAAAAAACTGAATCCAAGCCAAATGGAATTTATTTTTTGAAAATACAATCAGGTAATTCCATCGAATCTAAAAAATTTATAGTGCGGCACTAGAAAATTCGATATTTATTTTCAAATATCTTTCATTTTTCATCTATTATGAAACATCTGATTTACATGGTAATTCAAAAGAATTTGATTTTTTTCAAGATAATATTTGTAATCTCATTGGTCATTTCCCTAACGGACAAAGATGCAAATGCACAGAATAATCTTGATGTAATAAAAAACAACTGGATTCAATACAGCGATGCTCCCAATTCATTAAATCGCTTTCTGACGGCAGAGGCATATAAATTGCTTGAATCTAGAAAAACGACGATAAATAAAATTCAAACTGCGGTAGATTGGCGTAATAGACAATCAAACATACGTGAATCTTTGTGGGAGATGTTGGGATCGTTTCCGGAAAAATCGAATTTAAATGCAAAGATCACCAGTTCTATAAAGAAGAATGGTTATAAAGTTGAAAATATTGTTTATGAATCAGTTCCAGGTTTTTATGTTACTGCATCTCTGTTTATACCTGATAATGTAAAAAAACCTGCACCGGCAATTCTATTTTGCAGTGGACACAGTGCCGGAGTTTACAGGCTTGAATATTACCAGCTTCCATTACTTAATCTGGTTAAAAAAGGTTTTATCATACTGGCCATTGATCCTATCGGTCAAGGAGAGCGTCTGCAATATTTTGATCCTGTAAAAGGTGAGTCGACAATTGGCAGTTCCACCTTGGAACATTCTTATCCTTCACCACAGGTTTTCCTCCTGGCGAAATCAATTGCAAGATATTTTTTGTGGGATGGGATCCGGGGAATCGATTATCTGGTGAGCCGGGCTGAAGTTGATCCGAAGAGAATTGGAGTACATGGTCTATCCGGGGGAGGTACTCAGACTGCATATATATCGGCAATGGATGAACGTGTTGCCGCATCTGCCCCTGCGGGTTATATTACCGGTTACCAAAGACTATTGGAATCAATTGGCGTACAGGACGGAGAGCAAAATTTTTATCATGAAACTTCAAATGGCATCGACCATGCTGATTTTATTGAGCTAAGGGCTCCAAAGCCAACGCTCATCATGGCTACGACCGAAGATTTTTTCAGTATCCAGGGAGCTCGCGAAACATTTAATGAATTGAAAGGTGTTTATTCAATACTTGGCAAACCAGATTATATCGAACTAACTGAAGATACTGGCGGTCATGGTTATACAAAGAAAAATCGTGAAGCCATGTATGCTTTCTTCCAGAAATATTTACAGTTATCTGGCTCATCGCTTGAAGAGGAAGTCGATTTTTCTACTCCTCTTGAGTTGCAGAAAACTTCTAGTGGACAGGTTTCAACATCATTAGGAGGAGAGACAGTATTCAGCCTTAACCGAAAAGAAGCGGAAAAGATGGTTGATAAGTTACAAGTTTTCAGGAAAAATTCACCTGACTATCTTTCGGAGGTCGTCAGTTTTGCAAAAAAGCTTTCAGGATATATCACACCCTCAGAGGTTCAAAATCCGGTATTCACCGGTCGATTAATAAGGGAAGGATATGCAGTCGAAAAATATTTCATAAAAGGGGAAGGTGATTATGTTATTCCTTACCTGTTAATGGTTCCGGATAAAGCGAATAATAAATCGCTGATATATCTTCATTCCTCCGACAAGTCGGCTGAAGCTTTAACAGGAGGAGAGATGGAATGGTTTGTCAAAAATGGTTTTACCGTATTGGCTCCTGATTTAATCGGAATGGGCGAATTGGGGTCGGTCCTGACTAAAGGTGATGCGATAATTGATGGCTTTTCCTATAATAAATGGTACACCTCTGTTATCATTGGAAGAAGTATAGTTGGGATACGTGCCGGTGATGTGGTTAGACTCACTTCGTTGCTCAAGAAAAGGAGCGGAACAATTGAAGTATTTGGGTTGGCGAAGAAAGAGATGGCGCCTGTAATGCTTTATGCCGCTGCTTTTGATCCGGATATTGCCAGGATAGCACTTATTGAACCGTATTCCTCGTACCAGTCGATTGTGATGAACCGTTATTATTATCCGGGTTTTGTGGAGAATCTGGTTCCCGGAGCGCTCACTGCTTACGATCTTCCTGACTTAGCTGCCACTCTTGCGCCAAGAATGTTGATGATGGTTGGCACAACAGATGGAAACAGAAACATAGCAGATCAGGAAAGTATCAATAAAGATCTTTCAATAATCAAAACTGAATATCAATTAAAAGGTGCCAGCGAAAAGCTAATAATTGATTCACCTGCATCAACGGAGAAGACGAACGATCATTTTCTGGAATGGATAAAATAAAATTTCAAGATCAAAAGCAATTCATTAATTGAAAAGAAGATAAGGTTATAAATAGGATAGTATTAAAAATTGTGTTTCGATAAATTTAAATTTATATGTTATGAAAGAAGAAAAAGATTTAATGACTAAGGATCCTGAATCAGAAGGAGGAATTACATCCGGATATCAGATGAATGATGGAGTAAAACTGAAAGTTCCCTATTCATTCTTCGGATCTATTTATGATCAGGAAGAAGAGAAGGCTTTACTGGCTGTTTTGAAACAGGAATCTCAGACAATGGGACCTCAGGTTACTTTGTTCCAGAGAGAATTTGCAAAGGCATTTGATGTAAAACATGCTTTTGCCACGTCCAACTGTACAACAGCGATGCATGCTGTAACCCAGGTTTTCGGAATAAAAGAAGGTGACGAAGTAATTGTAACCCCGAATACTTTTATTGCAACTTCACTGGTTATTCTTAAGGAAGGTGGAAAACCTGTATTTGCAGATATTGACCCTAAAACTTTCAACATCGATCCGGCTCAGATTGAAAGTAAAATAACCGACAGGACAAAAGCGATTTATGTGGTGCATTATGGAGGTCAGATGTGTGACATGGATCCCATCATGGCCATTGCAAAAAAACACAACCTTTTGGTTCTGGAAGATTGTGCGCATGCACACGGTGCAACATACAAAGGCCGAAAAGCAGGCAGCATCGGCGATATTGGCTGTTTCAGCTTTCATTCGCTAAAAAACATGGTGACACTCGGGGAAGGTGGAATGATTACGACCAACAATGACTATTTTGCCGATAAAATTAACAGGATGCGTGTGATGAGTATCACTCATTGGTCTCCGGAGCAGACTCACTGGGAATTTGGAGGACACCAACTGGATAAGAAAAACAACCTTGATTATTGGGTACCTTCCCACTTTGACGTCATTGATGACGATGGGAAATGGGGTAACAACTATCGCATGAATGAGGCTCAGGCTGCAGTTGGCAGGACTCAGTTAAGAAAACTGGACATGTTAATTGGAAAACGGAGGGAAAACGGTCATTATTTGAATGAAGGTCTGAAAGGGATTAAAGGAATAACTCCCACTTTCGTAGACCCGAATTGTTTCCATGCATTTCACCTTTATACCATCTGCGTTGAGCCGGAAATCCTTGGAGCTTCAAGGGACGAATTTATGAGGGTATTGTATCAAGAGGAGGGAATCCAGGGCATTCTGCATTATCAGCCAAGCTATCATTTTACAGGTTTAAAGAAAAAGTATAATTATCCGGACAAATTATGCAAAAATGCTGAGGACTTCTTTTATGCCCGCCAGCTCAACCTTCCGATGAATCCAAGATTAACGAAAGAAGATCTTGATATGATGATAGAAGGAATTAAAAACGCTGCAAATAAGGTTCGTAAGTAGGCAGATACAGCTTCGTTCCCGATATTATGAAACTGATGAACAACTTTTTATGAGAAAAATAATCATCTCATGGGTATTTCTTTTTGCATGTAACCTGATGTGGTCACTTCAGTTTACATGCATTAAGCTTACCCAGGCTCAGGTTGGCCCTTATTTTACGGTTTGGGCCCCGATGCTAATTGCCGTTCTCCTTTTGGCTCCATTTGTTGCAAGGGATTTTAAGAAAGGCGGGAAGAAATTAAAGGATGTACTTGTTTTCGGACAATTGGCATTGCTGGGCGCTTTTCCGGCGCAGGTACTTATGACCTGGGGAACACAGTATTCACTGGCCAGCAATTCAGCAATCCTGACCCTTATCCTCCCTGTAATTACTGCGTTATTCGCCTTCCTGATTTTAAAGGAAAAGATGAATATGGTGCGATGGCTAAGCTTTATAATTGCAATCGTTGGCGTTATCCTTATTTCGACGGGCGATATCAAGCAGTTGAATTTCGGTTCGAAGTATGCAATCGGAAATCTTCTTGTCTTTCTGGCAATTGTGGCAAATGCCTATTTCAATGTTGGATGCAAAAAAGTGGCCAGCAGGTACAGTGAAATTGAGATGGTATTTTACACCTATATCGTAATTGTTACCCTGCTTACACCGCTGGTTTTTTATTATGAACCTGACATCTTTGCGAGGATACCTTCTTTTACCCTGCAAACCTGGATAGGAATGACATTACTAACTGTCTTTCATAATTTCCTTTCTATGGTCTTATTTTTCAAAGCATTAAAAATACTGGACGCGATGCAGGTCGCTTTATCCAATTACCTTATCACCTTTTTTGGCCTTCCCATCGCAGCAATATGGCTTGGCGAAACGATGAACAGTCAGGCCATTGTCGGTGGTGTTCTGGTTCTGGGTTCTACTTTAATCATTACAATCGCCGATTACAAAATGAACCAGACTGCTGCATTAAAACTTAAAACGAATAAACCGGAAGCAAAAGAATTTTTGTTTCAAAAATACAGGAGAATTAATCATGACAAATAAAATAAAATGGGGCGTTATCGGCTCCGGTGGAATAGCCAAAAGAAGAACAATCCCCGAAGGAATTGTTCCGGCAGAACATGCAGAATTGGTTGCGGTTTATGATATCAATCCGGAAGCCAACAGCGCAGTAGCAATAGAGTTCCAAGCTATTGCAGCAAGCAGTATTCAGGATCTTATTAATTCTGATATCGACGCCATTTACATTGCTTCACCCGCAAGTTTGCATCATGAGCAAGTTGTCGCCTGTGCAAAAGCGAAAAAACATATTTTGTGCGAAAAACCTTTGGGTATGACCATTGAAGAGGCTGAACAAATGATAGCCATTTGCAAGGAGGAAGGCGTTCTTTTAGGCGTGGGATTAATGATGAGGTTCGCAACCCAACACCAGGCCGCGCTGAAAATCATTCAGGAAGGAAAACTTGGCAAACCTGTTTATGGCAGGGCACAACTATCCTGCTGGTACCCACCAATTCCGGGTGCATGGCGACAGTATCCGAAAACGGGTGGCGGAGGTTCATTGATGGACATGGGCAGCCATTGTATCGATCTTTTAGAAATGTTCTTTGGAAAAATTAAAAGTGTAAACTGTTTCATAAATAACACAGTGCATTCGTATCAATCGGAAGACAGCGCAGTTGTTTCATTGTTCTTTGAAAATGGTGCCATGGGTACTGTTGATACCTATTTCTGCATTCCGGATAACAGCAGCAAAAATGTTCTGGAACTATATGGTTCGAAAGGAAGCATCATAGCAAAAGGAACAATTGGCCAGGGAGCTGCAGGTGAGATGGTCGCTTATCTTGAAAGTAATGATGCAGATTACAGCGCCGAACAGGCCAGAAGTGCAGCCGAAGGCCTGGTAATTGACCCGAAACCTGTAAATACCTACATGGCTGAAATTGAAGAATTCAGTTGCGCAATTCTCGAAAAACGGGAACCAGCAAATGATTTTACGCTTGGACTGCGAAGTCAACAGGTGCTGGCTGCCTGCTACGAGTCGGCAAAAACAGGAAAAGTGGTTGAAGTATAAGCCATTAAACACTTACAATTGGTTTTTGCAATCGTCCAGTTTCAGTCTGTGAAATCGAAAATATTGAACAATTTCTATACTATTTAATCCGTTGGTAAACTATTAAAGATGAATAAAATACTTGGTATTCAAATTTTCCTGATTCTCTTATTCGTATCAAATCTGGCCGGAGCAAAAGAATACAACATCATAGATTATGGTGCAACTACAGATGTGACCAAATTGAGTACAGCTGCAATTCAAAAGTCTATTGATGTTTGCTTTGCAAATGGAGGAGGAATTGTATTAGTTCCGTCCGGTAAATTTCTAACCGGAACCATTATTCTGAAAAGCAGGGTGTGTTTGAAACTTGAAAAAGGAGCTACCTTACTGGGCAGCATCAACCCCAAAGACTACATTCAAACGAAACCCTCTTACATTGCTTATAGAACGGCTACCGAAACAAGGCAGTTAATATATGCCGAAAATCAGGATGACATTTCGATAGTGGGCGATGGAACAATTGATGGTCAGGGTGCAGCCTTCATTCCCACGCCTAAAGGCAACAATGATATAGGAGATGAAGGTATCACCCGTCCACATTTGATACAATTTATTTCCTGTACAAATGTCAAAATTGAAGATGTTTTTTTAACCAATTCAGGAGCCTGGATGCAACATTATCTGGCATGCGACCATTTGCAAATCAGGGGGATAAGAGTAAATAATTTTAGTAATACGAATAATGATGGAATTGATATTGACGGCTGTCATGTCGTACTTATTTCGGATTGTATTTTTGAAAGCGCCGATGATGGTATCACACTTAAGGCAACCGGTCCACGTTCGTGTAAAGATATTGTCGTAACGAATTGCACCGTTCATTCCTTAAGCAATGCGATAAAATTTGGAACCGAAACAACCGGTGGATTTCAGAATATTACCATCACGAATTGCACGATCAGTCCGGTCGAAAACAATAAATTTAAATACAACGACCCGGACGGATCTTCAGCAATTTCACTGATGATTAACGATGGAGGAATACTTGAAAATGTAAGTATAAGCCATATTACAATTTCAGAGACGGTCTGCCCTATTTTCATCCGATTGGGGAACAGGTCACGCAAATACATTCCGGGAATTGAAATACCACCAGTTGGCAAGGTTAAAAATATCACAATTTCAGATATTATTGCTATCTCCTCTCACCAAACAACCTCTTCTATCGTTGGCATTCAGGGTTTTGATGTTGAAAATATTGTTTTCGATAATGTGAGGATTATCAATAAAAGTAAAGGAACAGAAGAAGATGCAAAACGAATAATTCCTGAATCCAGTGGATATCCGACTGCAAACATGCATGGAGATATTATGCCAGCCTCGGCATTTTATGTCAGGCACGCCAATAATATCAGCTTTATAAATTGTCAGCTTATCGTTGAGGATGAAAACGTTCGCCCTGCATTTGTATTTGATGATGCCAGAGACATCATTATAATGCATCCAACGATATTATCGAAAAAGACAAAAGTGAAATTATTTGAAGCAAAGCAAAGTGATAATATCAAAGTGGTGGAAAATTAGCGACGAAAAAATCAAGTAATAATACCCATTAAAAAATTAGTAACATGAATGCTATAAGGTCAAAATTATTTCTGCTGTTTTTTCTCAGTTCTTTTTTTTCATTTGCTCAGCCAATTGAGAAACTTGTAAAAATTAAGGTTGCTCCAGATCACACCAATTGGATCTATAAAACCGGAGAACCAGTTAGTTTTCTGGTAACTGTGATGAAAAACAGCGAACTGATACAAAATGTCAAAATCAAATACGAGTTTGGGCCTGAAACAATGACGCCTTTCAACCGGGATTCGGCTATGTTAAAAGATGGGCAATTCACGATTGAAGGTGGTACAATGACAGAAGCCGGATTTTTGAGATGTAATGTTTCGACTGAAGTGAATGGTGTCCGATATGAAAATCTGGCCACTGCTGCATTTTCGCCTGAGCAAATAAAACCGACCACCGAATTGCCGTCTGATTTCGCGCAATTTTGGGAAAATGCCAAAGCCGAAGCGTCCAAAGTTCCAATGGATATAAAGCTGACGCTTTTGCCCGACCGTTGTACCGAAAAGGTAAATGTTTATCAGGCGAATATTCAAAATTATAAGGTTGGAATGCGATTGTACGGAATTTTGTGCGTACCGAAAAAAACTGGCAAATACCCTGCTATACTTGAAGTCCCCGGAGCCGGTGTCCGTGCATATGGCGGAGATATAGCCATGGCCGGGAATGGAGTAATTACCTTCGAAATAGGTATTCATGGCATTCCTGTTACAATGGATTCAGGTATTTACAATGACCTTGGGAGAGCCGCCCTCAACGGTTATTTCTTCTTTAATCTTGACGACCGTGACCGTTATTATTACAAACGTGTTTATCTGGGATGCGTTCGTGCGATTGATTTTCTTTTTTCGCTTCCTGAATTTGACGGAAATACGCTAGCAATTACTGGTGGAAGTCAGGGAGGAGCTTTATCTATTGTAACTGCAGGACTCGATACACGTGTGAAATATCTCGCGGCTTTTTATCCGGCACTTTGTGACCTGACAGGCGATTTGTTTGGAAGGGCTGGAGGTTGGCCGCACATGTTTGCTGAAAACAACAAATCATTCAATGTGAAAAAAGACAAGATCGAAACCTCGAAATACTACGACGTGGTAAATTTTGCCCGAATGGTCAAAGCAACTGGTTCTTATTCATGGGGATTTAATGATGAAACCTGTCCGCCTACTTCAATTTTTTCAGCCTATAATGTTATTCAGGCCCCCAAAAAGCTAACCATTTTTGAAGATACTGGTCACTGGACTTATCCTGAACAGAACGAACTGGCAAACAAATGGCTTATGGAACAACTATTAGGTAAAAAGTAGCATAATAACATTAGAATATTCTGATGAAGAACCATCTATTTAAGCTTTTTAGGTTACTGAATTTAAACGTAAATAGTATTAAATCCACCTAACATTATAAATGAAATTATGATACTAAATAAAATTAAGTAATATGAAAAAAACATACATCATACAGAAACATATATTGTTTTCTATTTCTTTCCTTTACCTGTTTACCTATATATCATTGGATATCAAAGCAGAAACCCCAATAATATTTCCAATTCCTCAACAAATGCTGCTTACCCAAGATATATTTACCCTGGACGGCACTGTTTCAATCGTTGTTCCTGAAAATGTTTCTGAAAAGGATATTTCGCTTGCCCGTTTTCTTTTGGGAGAACTTAGTGCAAAATATAGTCTGGCATTAAAAATTGAAAAGCTGTCAAAAATACCCAAAGACAATAAAGTTATTGTGATGGGTACGATTGCCAATCCATTGATTAAAAAGTATATTGCTGATAATAATTTGGAAATCAACCAGAAAAGTCCGGGTGCCGAAGGATATGTTTTACATGTTAGTAATAAGATGGTTTTTATTGGTGGCTGGGATGACTCCGGAGCTTTTTTCGGAATGCAATCACTTCGCCAGTTAATTCAGAATGGAAACGGCAAAGAAATCCAGGGACTCAAGGTAACAGATTGGCCCAATATGCCTTTCAGAGGAATCAGACTTTATGTTCCAGGTCCGGAAAACTTCGTTTTCTTCAATAGGTTTATTAAGGATTTCATGGCCCTTTATAAATACAACAAACTTATAATGGAAGTTAATTGTATGCGGCTCGACAAGCATCCCGAAGTCAATGCCGGTTGGATTGAGTTCTCGAAATACATGCAATACACCCGGTCAAATTCGACACTAGGACTTCACGGGGAAAATAAGAATTCAAGCCATCATGATTGCGGAGACGGTTATATTATTGAAAAAAAGGATGTTAGGAATATTGTGGAATTTGCGAATCAAAATTTCATCGAGGTTATACCAGAAATACCATCACTCACCCATGGTTATTATTTGCTGACAAGGCATCCTGAACTCGCTGAATATCCGGGAGACAAATGGCCCGATACCTATTGTCCTTCAAATCCAGCTTCATATAAACTGATGTTTGATGTATATGATGAATATATGGAGGTAATTAAACCAAAAATGGTTCATATCGGCCATGATGAGTGGTGGGGTGCGCCAATGGGTAATTGTCCGCTTTGTACAGGGAAAGACCATTCTGAATTGTTTGCAGGTGATATTACCAAAATCCATGATTATTTTGCAAAAAAAGGAGTGAAAATTGCAATGTGGGGCGATTATTTACTTGAGAGTGTGCGCGATACGCTAAAACAAGATAGGATTTCTTCTAACGGGATGAAATATCAGACTCCCGGTGCTGTTCGACCTGAAATAGTTCAAAAATCAATTCCTAAAGATATATTGATATTCAACTGGTTTTGGAAATCAGAGAAGAAGGAAATGGAATTGCAAAAATTTGGGTTTAAGCAGATTTATGGAAATTTTACACCCGGAATAACAAATTGGGACGAAAGGATAAAAAAAGTTGATATAATTGGTGGTGCTCCTTCCGTGTGGACATCGACCAACGAATTTAATATCGGCAAAGAATGTATGGTGGATTTTTTGGGTTGTGCCAATCTTTTATGGTCAACGCATACTATTAAACCTCTGGAATTAGGTGTGATAGTGCGTAGCATGACATCCGCCAATCGTTCAAATTTAAAAGGTAAACGTATTCTCAGTGAGGACGGAGACCCGATTTTACCTGTTTCCATCAGTTCTTACCTGAATTTGTCTTCCGGCACGAAAGCCTTTGATATGAAGTTGAAGACACTTAAGGCAGGAAAAATACAAAGCAAATCGATAATATTTGAACTACCAGATATTGACAAGACCTCAGGAAATTCATTGATCGCAGTTGGATCTCAAGGTACAGGCGAAAATATTCAACCACAGAAGGTTGATGGAATTGCGATTAAAGAGGATGTCAGCAGTTTGATATTTTTACATGCCTGTGCAATTCCAGCCGGAAATCAAAAAACCTATTTTAATATACCGGATTTTTTCGATTCATCAGACCTTCTTGGATGGTACGAAATTGTTTATGAAGATGGATATAAGGAAATTGTACCTATCCAATATGGAGTCAATATTTTAGAGTGGAATCCGGGAGGTGAGAAAAGTCTTGATAAGTACGTCGGATCTACCGGATCGTCACAAGGTACGTATTGTTATGAAGCAGATGCAATTGAGTGTTCCAATGATATGAAAGGGAATCCAGTTACATTTTATGCCTTTGAATGGGTCAATAAACGATTCGGAAAAGTGATAAAAGAGGTGAATTTACACGGATCTATTAATTTTCAGGCCACACAGCAAGATTATGGAAAAGTTGAAACTGCACCGATGGCTGGCAATGCAGTTTTATTGGCAGCCATAAGTAAAGTAGTAAGACGTATGCCTTTTATACCAAAAAAATAAACTTAATATAATTATGAAAACCAATACAATTCTTATCGTATCAATATTTCTCTTAGCTTTTATTACCATAAGCCAAACGGTTTCTGCACAAAAGATTTTAACTGCAAAAAGCCACAGTGAAATTCAAACTGATCGGTCAACTCTTGAGCTGATGAACCTGATAGCTTACAGTTTTATCAGGGACAATCCTTTATCTGCCGGAGAATATGGTAAAGGAGACTGGACAGCCGTAAAGAATTCAAGCAATCCACAAATAATGTGGTGGCTTTATCCAACAGGGGTAACGTTATTGGCCATGCAACAATTATTCGATATTAGTCAGGATCCGAAATTATTGGAATATGTAAGCAGCTATGCAAATATTGCTGCGGATCAATATGCCTACCTGCGCTGGCAGACCATGAAATTCGGAAAACCATACAATTATGGTCCACTTAAAAATCTATGTCGACTTGATATGCTTGATGATTACGGAGCGATTGGAGCAGCATTCCTTGAATGTAAAATGCGTCATAACATGAAATTCTCTGATAATCTCAATGATCTGATCGGGATTTTAGACAACCAAATTGTGAATGTTCAATACCGACTCAAAGACGGATCATTCTGGAGACCAAACTCACCCGATGGACCAACAATTTGGGGAGATGATCTGTTTATGGGTTTACCATTTTTGGTAAGATTGGCTCAATATAAAAAAGATCCCAAATTGTTTGATGATGCAGTTCTGCAAATAATTAATTACTCCAATTACTTACAGGATTCTGATGGTGTTTTCTTTCATGCCTATTTTGTTGACAAGAAAACCCATAATGGAATTAAATGGGGCAGGGTCAATGGCTGGATTACAGTAGCAATGGCACAGGTTTTAACCTATTTGCCGCTCGATCATCCTAAGCGGGATCAGGTATTAAAAATTTATAAGAAGCATATTGATGGCTTAATAAAGTTGCAATCGGCAGATGGCTTGTGGAACCAGGTATTGGATCATCCTGAATTATCGTGGGGTACTGAAACTACCTGTAGTGCTCAATATACATTTTCAATTGCCAGAGGAATTAATCGTGGTTGGCTTGATGCCTCCTATATACCAGTAGTAAAGAAATCGCTACACGGGCTTTCCGATTATTCCAGAATTACAAAAAATGGTGAGCTATTAAAAGTTTGTCCAAGTACATCTATAGGTTTGAATCTTGATTATTACAATTCGTTAGTTCCAGAACAAGAAGGTCATACCGCTCATCACGGTGACGGACTTATACTTCTTGCGCTTACAGAGATGCACGTATTGCTTGAGAATGTTGGCAAACATACTAAACGGTAAAAAGAAATGGAAAAGTCAGTAAATTTATTAATAGTCGTTCTTATTTTTTTAATCATGATGACGGATGTTTCGGCACAGAAAACCATCACGGTGAGGTTCAAAGAGTCCAGCGAAGTTTTGACCAACCCTGGAATAGGGTTTACAACTTTTCAACGATTTAACGGAGATGAATCAAATGAAGGAGTTGGTTGGTCTGAAGGCAAGCCAATCGAGTACCAAAAATTTGACGGGAACCTGGTAACTAAAGATCAGCCAATGTCGTCAATTGCCTATTTCAGGATTTATTGGAGATATATGGAACCGGAAATGGGCAAATATAACTGGGAGATGATTGATAACGCCATGAAAGTAGCGCATGACCGGGGCCAGACGCTGATGCTTCGTATTGCACCTTATGGAAGGGGAAAGGAGGATGTTCCCACCTGGTACCGTAACCTGGTGGGTGGTCCTGACTTATGGCCGGGGAGAGAATATTGGAGAGTTGATCCTGAGGATCCAAGATATTCACTTCACTTCTGCAAATTGATCACTGAACTTGCCCGGCGTTATGATGGTCATCCTGACCTCGAATCCGTCGATTTGTCTATTGTAGGAGTTTACGGTGAAGGTGTCGATGCTGAATTTCTCACACAGAATACAAGGGAAACATTGGTCAGGTCGTATACCGATAATTTTAAAAAGACACCATTAATAATGCTTCTGACAGATGAGAAAACGAATAAATTTGGCCTTTCACAGGCAAATGTCGGCTGGAGGGTTGACTGTATCGGTGATCTCGGATTTTGGGCGAAGGACCAGATTAATCCTGAATCGACACACATGTATGATCGCTACCCACAGGGAATTATCAATTTTGGAATGAAAGATGCATGGAAAAAAGCGCCTGTAAGTCTTGAAGTTTGTGGTACGATTAAAAGCTGGAAAGGTAAAAGGGACAGTTGCAAATGGTGCCAAGGATACAATATTGATCAGGTTAAATACATTATTGATGAGACATTAAAATGGCATATTTCCTCTTTCAATGGAAAATCTTCGGGAGTGCCTGAAGAATGGAGGCCACTGATAGACCAATGGCTCAAAAAAATGGGTTATCGCTTTGTATTGCGTAGTTTTTCCTTTCCTGAAATTGTTTCTCCCGGTGAGAGAATCAATTTCAAATCATGGTGGGACAACAAAGGTGTTGCACCGATTTACAAAAAATATCTTCTGGCTGTCAGGCTTACGAATGAAAAAAGGACCGAAGTTATCATTACTGATGCCGATATAAATTCATGGTTCCCAGGCGATAACATTTATGATGATGCGGTATTCATTCCTCAGGACATACCTGCGGGTATCTATCAATTTCAAATTGGGATTGTCGATCCACAATCGCATAAACCAAAAGTAAACCTTGCCATTGAAGGGAAATACCCGGAAGGATGGTATCCGATGGGAAAACTGGAAATCAAATAAGACGATAAAATGTTTTTCAACCAGGGTATAAGCATATAGGTGCGTTGTATAAGTACCGATTTTCAAATAACTATTTTAGTATGTATTACAAACAATTTTCATTGAAGAGAAAAAAACTATTAATTCCATTACTGATTGTTGGCTTCTTATTTTTTGTTATCGGATTTGAAGTTGGTATAAGTGGATTTCTAACCCCTTTCCTGCAAGATGCCTTAAATCTTTCTGTCACTGAATCATACTTGGCGATAGTAGCCATTTTTTCTGCCTTTGTTGTTTTTGGAACACCTGCTGGGTGGATCGTCAAACAAGTTGGCTTTAAAGCAAGTATGGTTATTGCTTTTTTTATCCTGGCATTTGGAATGATCATGATAGTACCATCAGCCAATATGGCTAGCTTCCCCATTTTTTTACTTGCACTATTTACCGGAGGAATTGGAAATGCCTTGATGCAGGCTTCTCTCAATCCTTATGTGACACTGATGGGACCGCATGAAAGTGCTACTTCGCGCTTGTGTTTCATGGGGATAATGAACAAACTGGCATGGTGGATAGGACCTGTATTTCTTGGATTATTTCTTGATTTGAAAAATGTACATTTAAGTCATTTATCCTTGCCATTCTATATTGTAACTGGCATTCTCGTCATTTTAGGCATTTTGATGTATTTTGCACCGCTTCCTGAAGTAAAAGCAAAAGGAGAAAATGAACATGACGAAAATTTTTCCAGCACCTATGCTTCCGGAAAATCAAATATATTTCAGATGCCACATTTGATGTTAGGAGTTCTTGCATTCTTTTTTTATGTTGGTGTTGAAACTTTACCTATGGCCACGATCATTAATTTTGCCAAGGCGGTTTTTGGTGTAAATGTGGAAAATCCCGAAGGATATGTCAAATATGTTCCTATTGGAATGTTTATTGGTTATTTTTTCGGTTTAGTAGTCATTCCTGGAATAATCTCTCAATCAAATGCCTTGAAATTATTTACAGTTTTTGGTCTGATCGCTGCTTTTTGCGTTATTTTTCTGTCAGGCAAAATGGCTGTTTACAGCTTAGCAGGTATTGGTTTTGCCAATTCTATTATTGGGGTCGCAATATGGCCGTTAGCTATTGTAGATTTAGGAAAATTCACAAAAAAAGGGGCATCCTTTATGGTAATGGGGATAGTTGGAGGAGCTGTATTGCCCTTTATTTTTGGCATCCTGATAGACAAGTTTAAATCTGGAGCAGTCTCCACAATTAATGATTATCAAAGTGCATACTGGATTTTTATTCCTGCTTACCTTTTCATTTTCTATTTTGCTACTTTAGGTTACAAAATCAGGCGAAAGTAGATTATTTAAATAAGTATTCAAGATCAAAACCAAAAGATTATGATCAAATATTAATCATTGCAGACCTGAAAGAAAAGTTGGACCAAAATCGGGCCGAAAATAAAGATGTGCTGAAATATGAAGAACAAGCTATTCTCAAAACAAATGGTTGCAGAAATCAGAAACAGGTGCATTATTTCTCCCTAAAAATGTTCTCTGATAAACTTATGCACATCGGTGAGTTTGTAATACGATTTGCCTTTGTAATTACAGTAAGATAGTTTGCCGGTTGAACGAAACCGTTGCAATGTGCGGTGGCTCACTTTGAGCAGGTCAATCAAATCCTGATTGTCGAGCAGGTCGTCGCCATCCAGACAGCTTTGCCGTTTTAACACTTGCTCCAGTTTTTTGTCCGTCCTGTCGAGCCTGTCCAGTATGCGCTCCATCCATGCCTCGAAATTCTCTTTTGTAATGTTTTCCATACAGCAAATATTATAGATGTCCGATGATAAAATAACTCGAATTG
>JAAFHB010000401.1 GCA_010906965.1 Mariniphaga sp.
AATCCTGATCTCTTTTTCTGCGTTGTACGATGTTGTTTTCATGATATCTTGTTTTTAAATTGTTTTTTGTATCATTGTCGCAGTGGAATCATCAGTTATTGTGCCAAACTCTATATCTATTAGTTATTCAGATATATGACGAATTTATAGCTGGATTTATTGATGGCTTATTGTACGGTTTTTATAAATCAGATTGTACGAAATTGGACAATTATTGGGTAATATGTCTCATTGGTAAAGCGAATCGGCTTATTTCGCCTCCACTTCCCGATTTTCTATTTATTTTTGTGGCGTAATCTATTAACTGGTATGGATATTTATCCTTTGAATTTTGAGAGTAAGATTGGATTTGACAAAGTGCGTGAGATACTTCAGGGGCGCTGTCTGAGTACATTGGGGAAAGAGCAGGTGGATGAATGTCATTTCTCCTCAAGCCGTGAAGATGTTGAACGTCAATTGGATGAGACAATTGAATTCGTTAAAATTATTAGTGATGGGATGAATTTTCCCAATGGCTATTTTATTGATATGCGCCCCGCATTGGAGCGATCGAAAGTTGTGGGTACTTTTTTGGAGGTGTTCGAGCTGTTTGATCTGCGCCGTTCACTCGAAACAGTCCGTGGTATTGTTGCCTTCTTTCGGAATACGGAAGAAGAAACCTTTCCACGATTGAAAAATGTGGTGCAGAATGTGCAGGTTTTCCCGTTCATCTACGAGCGCATCGACCAGATTATAAACAAACATGGACAAATAAAGGACAACGCCTCACCTGAACTTTCCCAAATTCGTCGTGATATTTTCTCACTTCAATCGAGCATTTCGAAAATAATGAGCACTATTTTGCGGAAGATGCAGGCGGAAGGACTTGTCGAAAAAGATATTTCCGTTTCGATGCGCGACGGACGTGCTGTGATACCTGTTGGTGCTGCTAATAAACGGAAAATCAAGGGTATTATTCACGACGAATCGGCAACTGGAAAAACGGCATATGTGGAGCCGGAAGAGATTGTCGAAACGAATAACCGCATCCGTGAGCTTGAGTCGGCCGAAAGACGCGAGATTGTAAAAATATTGACTCGCTTTACAGACGATATTCGTCCATATGCCGACGATATAGCCTATTCGTACCAGGTAATGGCTATCCTCGATTTTATCAGGGCAAAAGCGATCTGGTCCATCGAAAGCAAATCGCTAAAACCGGTATTATTGAGGGAAATCGAACTTGACTGGATCGCAGCCCGCCACCCGCTTTTGGAAATTAATTTAGCCCGTGAGCAGCGCAAAATTGTTCCGCTGGATATCAGGCTCGACAAGCATGATCGGATTTTATTGATTTCCGGACCGAATGCAGGCGGTAAATCTGTCTGTTTAAAAACTGTTGGCCTTTTGCAGTATATGCTGCAATGCGGTATTCCAATCCCCGTTCAGGTTGATAGTCATACCTGTTTGTTCAGGGCTGTTTTTATGGATATTGGTGATGATCAATCGTTAGATAACGATTTAAGTACCTATAGCTCTCATCTATACAATATGAAATTCTTTGTGAGGAACTGCTCACCCGATTCGCTCGTCCTGATTGATGAGTTCGGAACGGGAACAGAGCCGATGCTTGGAGGGGCTATTGCAGAATCGATCCTTAATAAAATAAATGAGCTGGGTTCATTTGGCGTGATCACTACCCATTATACAAATCTTAAGCACTTCGCCTCATCCGCACCCGGAATTGCCAATGGTGCAATGATGTACGATTCACACAAAATGGAACCGCTTTTCCAGCTTGAGATCGGAAAGCCAGGTAGTTCCTTTGCGTTTGAGATTGCCCGTAAAATTGGACTTCCTGAAGAGATCCTCCAGGATGCCACCAATAAAATCGGGGTCGATCACATCGATTTTGACAAACACTTGCGTGAAATTGTTCGTGATAAAAAATACTGGGAAAGCAAACGGTTAAAAATCAGACAGGAAGAGAAACGCATTGACGAGTTGGCTGAAAATTACGAGACAGGTCTTGCTGAGACCAAAAAGTTACGCAAAGAGATTCTCGATAAAGCAAGGCGGGAGGCTGAGGAGATTGTTTCGGGGGCCAACAAAATTATTGAAAAGACAATTCGCGATATAAAGGAGGCTGACGCCAGCAAGGAGCGTACACAGGAAGCACGTCAAAAATTGGAGGATTTTAAGGCGGAGATCTCCCGGAAAGGGGAGAAAGATGATGAGCGGATCGTCCGGAAAATGGCGAAACTGAAGCAAAACGAGCTGCAACGCAAAGATCGCCCGGTGAAGGTGGAAGAGAAAAAGAAGGAAGTAATTGTTCCTAAAAAGGCGCCCGCAGAGATAGAAGTTGGAGGTTGGGTTCGATTGCCCGGTCAGGATACTTTAGGTGAAGTGCTTGAAATTAAGTCGAATAATATTACGGTTGCTTTCGGTCATCTGCGCTCTGTCGTAAAACGGAGCAAACTGGTGTCGGTAGCGCGCAGCGAAGTCAAGCAACGAAAAGTTGAAAACAATACTATTGGACGTATTAACCAGGATATCGGGGAGCGGAAACTTGTTTTCAAACCGAATATCGATGTGCGCGGCTTACGTTCAGAAGAGGCGCTGCAAAAAATCCAGGAATTCGTCGATGAAGCCATCATGATTGATGTCAGTGAACTGCATATCTTACACGGTAAAGGCAACGGAATTTTACGCGAACTGATTCAGAGTTATCTGAGATCGGAACCAGCCGTTAAAAACTGCCGTGACGAACATGTTCAGTTTGGAGGGTCGGGAATTACGATTGTGGAGTTGGGGTGATTTTTGCTAATAGGATGATGGGTTAATGTACTAATGGTTTAGTGTGATATTCGTTGTTCAGTCATGATCTTGAGATGCACTCGGCTACCTAATTTTTAATGAGTCAGGATCTTTTCTATTATCAAAAAGCGAAAGAATAACTATCGCATCGGTTTTAATCTCTTTTATATAATACCTTCCCAACTCTGGAAATATGTTCGATTAGTTGTATATTTTTGATGTTAGATAAGTCTTGTAAATCAACTAAATAAGGCAGATTACTGTCATCAAAATCTAATAATATGTTTGCAATAATGTGTCTGTCGGTTTTGCTGTCTTTTATCACCAAATCGATATCGCTTCTATTTGTGTAATTGCCTTTTGCCCTTGATCCGTACAACACAACTTCTTTTACTGCATTATATTTACCAAATATTGCTTTTAGTAAATGAATATTTTCTTCTGTCAAACCATATTGCATCTTATTTATTCAATTTTGAATAGCTAAAATTACAATTAAACGGTTCGATATTTGTAAAAAGTAACAGTTATTTTAAGTCCTTTTTTAGTAAGATGTTATTTCACTAGCTCCATCTCCTTCAGTAAATACCCGGCACCAGCAAATTTATCGATGATAAAGAGGGCATAACGCATATCGAGCGCAATATTGCGGCACTGATCG
>JAAFHB010000402.1 GCA_010906965.1 Mariniphaga sp.
AGGTGGTTGGTAAGTCTTCCAATTCCTGATGGGTATTCATATCGTACAGGCGATTTACAAAACCTCCTTTATTCACCAGATGAGTTGCACTGTTAAAATAGACGGTAGCTTTTGGATGAAACTGAGTGACCAGTTCGCGGATTTCTTTCATGTGTGCCTTAATTGCAAGTGCGGCACTTTTCACTACTGCCGAATGGTCATTAATGTCAATTCCTTCCTTTTTCATTCGTGCCATGCAATTTTGGCAATAGCAGCCATTGTCCATCACATGGTAAATATCAAACCAAAAACCGTCAACCGGGTACTTTTCACAAATTTCCTTTACCTGCTTCATGATATGCTGGTGATACGGACCACTATTGGCCGGGCAAAGCCACAACCAGGCATTTTCGGTTTTCACATCGGTTGGTTTGGCATCAAAATTCCAGAGGAGTCCCTGAAATTGTCCGTTTTTTTCACGGGCAACCCAGTCGGGATGCTCCGCAGCTTCGGCCGCCGACCAACCTACACTGTAATAAATCGGGCATTTTACGCCAATCTCGTGACAGGCTTCGATCTGTGCTCCCAATAAATCGAATTTCAGATTGGGGTGCATTTCCCCCTCTTTGGTAGGGTAATAACTCCAGCTGTGATGGCACTTGGAGAAAATATTGATTTGATTGATGTGGCCAGTTTTCAATGCATCCTGCCACTGTTTTTTATCGAATTTCTCACCAATTCCGGGAATAAATTCGGAAGTATGGAAGTCAAGATGAACCTGCCTTGAAGGAAGTGGTTCGTTGATGGTTCGCTGCGATTGAGCTTTTGTCAGTGAACAAAAAATTGCCAGAAAAATGGCTGGAATAAAATATTTAATTAGCATTTCTGTTTGATTTAATTATTTCTTTATCAATTTATTCAATTTCTTCAATAAATGATCTTCATTTATACATTTAAAGATCAGTACCCTAATAGAAACTACATAGTATTTTGGTAATTATCGAAATGACTTTGTCTGGGTTTACCATTTCCCGGCATCGTTCAGTATTTTGGTATAACTATCGCCTTTGTTGACTCGGTTATTGATTTTCAAAACGCGGTAATTTTCGATTGGAATTGAACTGATTCCTTCATCAATCTCACGGAGTATTCCATCCCAGCTTTTGCCCGGGTGTCCCCACAAACCTTCGCCATATAAAGTGTTTGCTCCGGCAATATCCGTTACAACAATACCATATTTTTGAGCAGCTTTAGCAACAGCTAATTCACCAGGCAACAATTTGAATTTTGACAAATCTAATTTGGGATCGAGTTGAATAACTGCACCTTCCGGGATTCCACCTTCAATAAACCCATCAGTCCAGATTGCTGGAAATACATGTTCTTTGTACGCATTTACCCGCGTCGCACAAGCCAGTTTATGGTTGATTTCGCCTTTCTGAACTTCGTCAAGCATGATTAATCCGGCAATTGCGGGTACACCAGCAGCGCGACTAGGACCATAATAATGAACACTTTCACCATCTTTCATCCCGAAATTTGCCTGATTGAAAACGCCATCACCATCAATGCTGTACTTCATACCGGTTTTTGATGTCCATGTTCCATCCGGATTTTTTCTAAGACCCCACATGTCCCAGGCAATGCGGTTTTTCCAATCGATTAATGCACAATGGGCATCTTCCATCGGATCAGCCTGTGCATCAGCTGGAATTGGAACGGGATCCGCATCAAATTCTTTCCCGTGTCCGTAAGTTTCCTTGTTGGTATTCCATTTTACTTTATCGGCATCGCTTAAATGGTGAAGCTGAATTTTAAAACGCGGGGTTGAATCGGTTACCTCATAAACCGGAATGGTCCAGGCAACCAGATTGATCTTGAAAAATGGTCCTGTTGGTTCTTTTTTCATCAGTTCCACAAAATGGTTGCTTTGCGGATCAATTTCAGGATTTTCGGGCAAAGGCTGGTTCCAGAAACTGGTTTCAGAAAAGAACCGGGAAGTTTTTTTAATATTTGTCTCCGTTTTGGATTCAACAGTCGATTTCTTTGCCTGAAAATGACAGCTGGTCAATGCAAAAATTAGAACCAGACTTAAAGATTTGAATATTTTCATATGCTACAATTTGGATTATAAAATTAAATTTAAACATCATAGGTTAAAATTATTCTACCGTTAACTCCACTTTCTGTAGATCCTGCGATGATTTCCCGACTAAAATATCAAACTTACCGGGTTCAACCAAATTATTCATGTTGATGTCCCAAAAGGCAAGTTTTGATTGATCGATTTCAAATTTCACCGTTTTGGTTTGTCCGGAGTTGAGCGAAATGCGCTCAAATCCTTTCAATTCCTTCACTGGACGTGTTACCGAACTGAATTGATCGCGAATGTAAAGTTGCACAATCTCGTCGCCTTTTCTGTTACCTTTGCTTTATCTGTCAGTCCTGATGCAATAATGAATGCTACAGCCAGAACCGAAACCAGCACAAATGCTCTTTTCATAAAATTTGAATTTTACTCGTTCAATAATTGAATGTGGATCGCTGTTGAATCAGTTTTCGCATTTACATCAAATTCAAAACGACCCTCTTTGTCGCTTTTCAGCGTCTTGTATATTTGACCATTGATTGAAATAGCATACTTATTTTCAGCCTTTAATTCGGATAGCGACCAGGTTATTTTTCCTGCACCAGGGGATGCAATCTGGTTCCATGAAAATTCTTTCTCGTTCCATCTGACAATTTCTACGTTAAGGTTACCTGTCTTGATGAGATGTGCTTTGAGGGAATATTCATCATTTCCAGAATTGAAGTATTCCAATTCATTCTTGCTTGCATTGAAGCCGAAATCCTTTTGGGAGGTCAGCTTAAACTGAGCGTTTGAAATAGAATAGCGGCCTTTATCGAGACCGATTACCAGCTTATCTCCCCTGAATTTATAATTCAATGTTGTACCCGCAAGTTTTTCAGGGATGTGCGGGTTGAGGTACATCCGGTTATACATGGGATTGATCCCGTAGATTGATTTGTATAGACCGATAATGGCCAGACTGTTACCTGAAAGTATGTCATCTCCCAATCCATCCTGCTTAACCCGGCCATAGCGCTGGAACGCCAATCCATCTTTTTCGTAACGTGCAAGGATATTTTCGACGTATTTCAATGCCAGTTCCGGTTGATAGGAAGCATATGCTTCAACGCCTATTGCTCCCCACGACAGGAATATATCTCCGTTTTCGTAGTTGGGGAATGGGAATTGCCAGTCGTTTCCTTCACCCTTGGCATAAGAATACATACACAAAGGCCAGGCAAACAGTTTTTCCTTTTGCATTTGTTCCTCAACCTTATCCAGGATGGCTTTCTTTCGTTGCTCATCGTCACAAATTCCGTAGGTGATCGCCATGAAGTTTACAGGTATCACCAGGTTATTTCCATGAACCGATTTGTCTTTGTCAAGCCAATGGACATACCAG
>JAAFHB010000403.1 GCA_010906965.1 Mariniphaga sp.
AAATAGTTACAAAGTTTTGGGTGTAGACTAAAATGTCGTATATTTTGGGCTAAAAAAGTATGCAATTGCAATTACCCATTTTCCCGGAACAGACAAAACTAATTAATTCATCTATTGGTTTTTTCAATAAAGATGATTTCATCTTCTATCTTCATAATGGTTCGCCTATTTTTTGTCATGCTAAAGACGACCGCAACAGCTACCGCTATATTTTAGCCAATCTGGTGGTAAACAACATGTGTGGTTGTTCGGAGTTAAGCAAGGCATTGGGCATCAACGCAAAAAATGTCCAGCGTTATGCCAAAGATTTGCGAGAGCATGGGATGGGTTATTTTTTTAACCGAGAAGACAACCGTGGCCAATGTCATAAATTTACCACCGACAAGCAGGCTCATGCCCAAGAATTATTGGATACTGGATATTCACAGCAGAGAACTGCCAAAGAGTTAGGGATCAGCGAAAGTGCCATTCGGTATCATCTAAGGGAAGGAAACTTAAAAAAAAACCACAACTCCAATCAGTAGCGTTAATTTCCAGTACACCAAAAGATCGCAATGTAGCCGATCGTTTGGCATCAGAGCTTTTAGGGATCGGCGCGACACGTGTGGATTTGCGCCTTGAGGCAGCATTAGGTGGCCTTCCGGTTGATCCCGTGTATTTTGAACCCTGCCAAAGTGTTGATTATGGGGGCGTGTTGCTGCTCCTGCCATTTCTGATTGCCAACGGTTTGCTGAGTTACCAACAATATTACTCTCAAAGACAATCGGGCTATTACGATTTTGACACCACGGTTTTAACCTTGGCGTTCATGTACCTGTGCCGGATAAAAACGGTAGAACAGTTGAAACACCGCAGCCCCGGCGAACTGGGCAAACTACTGGGGCTGGATCGGATTCCCGAGGCAAGGTGTTTGCGCACAATCCTTAAAGAACTGTACGTTCAGCAAAAGTCGCGAGAATGGAATGCCGACCTTGCCCAGAAATGGATAAACGATGAAGACACATCCATTTATTATGTCGATGGACATGTGCTGGTTTATCATGGCCATTGGGCCAACCTTGGCAAAAAACATGTGAGCCGCCAAAAGCTCTGTTTACTCGGTATGATAGAGTTTTGGGTAAACAACTCTGAAGGGATGCCCTACTTTTTTGTTACCGGGCAGGTAGACGAAAAGTTGCAACAAACCATCGCAGAAGAAATCGTTCCTGAACTTAACAACTTGAACCGATCAAGGATAAGTCAGGCGGAATTGGATTTCGATCCAGATCTTCCCCGTTACACCTTGACTTTTGACCGTGAAGGGTATAGCCCCGAATTCTTTAAAGATTTGTGGCAAAACAATCGTGTGGCCGTACTTACCTACCGCAAAAATGTAAAGGATCTTTGGGACGAAGCCGAATTTACCGAATGTGAAGTTGAGACCCAATTAGGCAAAACGACCATGAAGCTACATGAAAAACAATTGGAAATCGATGGTTTCAAAATGCGTGAAATAAGAAAACTTTCTGATGATGGCCATCAGACCAGCGTGATAACCACCAACCGAAAACTGAGCATTACCCTCGTTGCAAAATACATGTTTGCCCGTTGGACACAGGAAAACTTCTTCAGGTACATGAGACAGGAATACGACATAGACAGAATAGTACAATATGGTATAGACGAATTAGATAAAAACATTAAAGTCGTCAATCGGGAGTACAGTATTTTAACACATAAACTCAGGAAAAATAGGGAGAAAACCACCCGCAGGCAAGCCCAGCTATTTTTGTTGCAGGAAGAAAATGCTAAAACAGAAAAACAACAAACCAACAAAAACTTGCTTGACCAATTAAAGTTGCGCGAAGAAATAGAAAGGTTTAAAACAGAAGAACAAGCACTGATAAGCAAACGGAAATTACAGCCCTATAAAATTACCATTGGACAAATGCCCGAACCGACAAGGTACAACAAACTTAAAACAGAAAGCAAGCACCTTCAGAATATCATAAAAATGATCTGCTACAGGGCTGAAACCTCATTTGCCAATCTACTGGCTATCCATTATAAAAGGAAGACCGATGAAATCAGGGCTTTGGTGAAAAGTACCATATTTACAAAAGCAGACCTTATGCCAAATTATCAGGACAAAACACTAACGATCACCATATACAGCCTGGCCACTAATCGCGATAATAAAGCAATTGAAAATATTATCCAAATTTTAAATGATACCGAAACAGCTTTTCCAGGTACTGATTTGATGATAACCTTCGAATTTGCGACAATTTAATTGGTTGCCGAATCAAGAGTTCTGAATCTTATCCACTTCAATCACCAATGACCGTCTCGGAAAGTCCAGGGTGTAAATTAAGGAACCGCCGTGTACCGAACGGTACGCACGGTGGTGTGGAAAGACGAAACGGGAATTAATCCCGTTTCTCCTATCCGATTATTGTCGTCAACCGGGATAAAAAATTAGAGGCAAATGATCTAAAAATTGCTCTTTTAGTAAGCATTTAGTCAGCGGAGGTTTTTGGAGAGTTTAATTTTTTTGACTTCGATAGCTATGACTGCATTACGATGATTATGAGATGAATTTGAACAAATATTCGCTGTCAACTTATCAGTTGATTTGTTTTCCGTTCCTAAGATGATTTGTCAAATCCGAGATAAGTCCATCTATATTTCCTTCAAGAAGAGCATAGACTTTTCTGTTGCCTTCGGTTGCAACATTTTTATTGAATACAGGTTTTAAACCAGTTTTTTTAAGGTATGTTTCCCATCCCACTTTGGTTGTAATCGATTTAAAATCGTCATAATTTATTTCGAATCCATCCTCGTATTTAATTGATTTTATATAAACTGAATACTCGTAGTTCCCATCTTTAAATTGTAGCGATATTGCATAATTGACATCAATATAAGTTGGATATTTTTGAAGAGAAAAAGCGATATTCTTCACTCCAGCACTGATAATCTTCTGTTCTGCCGGATTATCTATCTGAATGAATAAATTGCCAGGTTTAGTGTTGATAACAAGATACTCTTTGGCACTTCCATAGAGTTCTTCTGCACTTTTTCCGGTAAGTTCAACAACCTCCGACCTTTGCTGAGCAGATGCAAAAAAAGGGAGTAAAATTAAGAAACACACAATTGTTTTCATTTTCTTTTGTTTTTAAATGATTTAACTGACTCTTCGATATTCCAACTCTACAACTTTATTATCCAGTTTTTCGTATTTCGAATTCTGCGAAATAAATTCTTCAACCATGTCTTTCATCCTCGAAACAATCATTTCATCAGTTTCATTACTTAGATTTTCAAGCATTTCTGCGATTTTAGAATTGGCTTCATAGTAATCGTACTGCCGAATCTTGCCAATAGTGATCTTTTCGTTATGAGTTGGCATACAATTCTCTTTCGATGAAAGTAACTCTTCGTAAAGTTTTTCTCCTGGACGCAATCCTGTA
>JAAFHB010000404.1 GCA_010906965.1 Mariniphaga sp.
CAAGAAGAAAGAATTCCAGCTCAGTAGGCTAAGGTAAAAGATCCTTTCAAGATTATGATACCCCAAAAAGGTTAGCATTGTATGACAGCGTAATCCAGCCTTAGATAATGCTGTATTACCTGATAAGGCTTGAATACAAAAACTTAATAACAGACCTGAGTAGTTACAATATTATCGCATTTAATGTCGTTTGTATAATAATCTTAAAAATTATTGGTGCGATTCGTCTGGTTAAGAAACCCTTTCAATGTAGATTAATTTTGCACTTTGGGGATCTTCATAAGCATTACATTCACGTAAATAAGCATTCAGATCATTGTAATCATTACCATAAAGGTTGTCACTAAACTTGTGCAGCTTTTCCATTATCCGTATGTAGGTTTCTGGTTCTTTCGATCTGCAGAGCTTTCTTAAAGCCAGTAAATAATCTTCCCTGAATACTGTCGGGACAATAATTCTGGATTGGTCTCCCCTAAACAGTTCTGCATTCATCATGATTCTGGCAATCCGTCCATTACCATCAAAAAAAGGATGGACTTCACTGATCATGAACATCATGAACAGTGCTCTGGCCATGGGCTCCTTTAAAGTCAAATAATATTTAAAACTTTGTTGAAGTGTTCCTTTAACAAGGGTATGGTGTACAAAAAGGGTATTTCCGGCTTGGTTGTTTACCTCTTTAAAATTCCCCGGATTGCAATCCTCCCTTTCGCGCATTAAGATACTGTGCCTTTTCTGTAATAATTCAATCAATTCTTCATAATTGGACGGAGTTTTATTCATTTCCGATCGGCTGGAAATAACACTAAAAGTTCCTAAAATATCATGCGAATCTTTCAACCGTTTTGGGATAACGATACCGGTATCAACGATCGATTTTGCTTCGTCGACTGTGAATTCGGTACCTTCGATATAATTTGAGAAATAGCTTTCGAAGAAAGAAATCAAACGGTATGAACTTTCATCCCTATTTTTATTAGGTCTTTCAACGAAGAAGCGGTCTTTTAATACTTCATATAATATAGCGAACAACTCTAACCGGGCACCATCATAAGGTACACCAGTCGCCCTTGCTTTTGCCAGATCAGATGAAAGCACATTGATATTATGAGTGGACAGTAGTGCGGAAATTACCGCACTTATTTTGTCGAATTCAGTTGGCATGTTTAGCTGGACTGAAACTTCCCTTAATTTTTCCCTAAACTCATTGAGTTTATTTTCACCTTGGACCAAAATCATTTTGACTAATAATGGCTTTGGGGTAACGCCAGGAGAGTATTTCTATAAGGTTTCTCTTAACCATATTTTCCGGAACATCCAGCTGATTAGTAGTATAGATAAGGGGAGCAAATTTCTTAGCTTACCCTCTTTCTCCGCTTTAGTTAAATAGAATGATTCTTGTGGCAGTTGATTCAAATCCTGTCACAACTAATGAAGGAAGTCGTTTCATTAAAACCTTAACGGTTATATAAATATAAACTGAACAATTTTAAAATTTGGTTAATAATGCAGCATTTTTAATCCGTTCCTCCTTTTCAAAGCTTGCAAGATAGTTTTCAGTCGTTTTTTGGTCTGCGTGTCCTAATGATTCAGAAATGAAAGCGATATTCGCCCCTGAACGTTTTAAAACTGTTGCGAAGCTATGACGAGCGGAATAAGTACTTAGACTATCAATTTTCAAGGCTGTACCAATTTCTTTTAAGCGTTTGTTGGTTCGGCGTATTAATTCGTGTGATTTGGTTTTAGCTTCCATAGGTGTTTCGTTACCAACAAGGTAAGGAAAAATAAAACGATCTGGTTCCATTATGGGATTACCCCACCGTTTAATAATCGCAGCCATCTCTGGAGTCAAAATAGCCTGTATTTCCTTTTTCACCTTTGACGTTCGTAAGGTTTTTGCGCGTAGATAACTGATTTCGCCGTTACGAATATCTGCATATTTTAGCCTGACCAGATCAGTAAAATTGATACCATTACACAAATAGGAAAAGAACCATAAATCACGATAACGTTCCGTTGTTTGGTTCCCATCGGTATAAGTAATGATACTTTTGATTTGCGGAAGTGTTAAGGCAAGTTTACGCCCTGATCCGGTCGGTATTTCATATTTATCACGGCCAAACGGGTATTGATTTTCTTTAATTGTTCCGGCTCGCTTTGCCTCATTTAAGATGGCTCGCATGGCTCTCATGTACATTCCAATCGTCGTGTAGCTCCGTCCATCTTTTAACATTTCTTTTTCATACCCTTTCAGCCAATCTGAATTAATATCTTGAAATTGAATATTTGCACCGGCAAATTTTTCAAAAGACTTTAAAGCAGTACTGTAATATATCTGAGTTCCGGGCCTCTCTTCTTTTTCAAGATTTGTGATTTTTGCATAAAAAGCAGTGTTTAAAGAATCATTCACACATTTACCAAGGCGGCTGTTTAAAGCATCGAAAGAAAAGGCAGTTTCTGATTCCAAAGCCTGCACGATCTCTTTCACTTTGTCGAACGAAATTTGAATATCGGATTTGGTTTCTGACCAGACATGGCTTTTTGTGGTTGGAAGTTTTTCCCACTCTGCAACTGAAAGACTCTTTCCCGTCGAATAATATTTCCGAACCCTGAAAAACGTCACGCGAATTTTCACAGGAAAATTACTATCTTTCGTTCCCCGGCGGGTATCGAGTATTGAGGCAACAGTAATTCCGTTGTGCGAATAGTTAAACATGGTTTCCTTTTTAATCTGTGTGTTCAATAAGTGTACACACAATTTGCACACAAATATAGGGAATAGTTATAATAAAAGAAAAATATTCAGAAAATATATTTTTTATATCTCACTATTTAATAGCATTTTATAAAACAAATAGAAGAAAATAAAAATAGAAGAAAACCCAAAAAAACCGACTCATAATCAGGGGGTCCCAGGATCATGCCCTGGTGGGCCCACCCTAGAATATCAAGAACTTACAATCATTTTTGTAAGTTCTTTTTTTATGCCCTTGCCCACAACATTTCTTTTCAAAGTTTTTTAAAGGTTTTAACTGGGCAATACTTACACATAAAATTTAACCTTTTCATTATTCAATATTTCTTCCTGGTAGATCCTTATTCAGAATCTTTTGCACATCTGAATCCCGTATTAAACAATGATGTTTCAAGTGTATTGGAACTTCTTCCCGTGGAGGTATAACTATTCTCTCCATCCTGATCAAAAAAGAACGAGCCGCCACGAATGACCCTCAGTTCAGGATTGTCCTGAAACAGAGTATTATTACCTGGATAAAGTTTGTAAATATCTGAACACCAATTCCAAACATTTCCTCCCATATCTGCCATCCCGCACGGCGTTTCTCCATAATGACCAACCGGAGATGTAAGGTCAAATCCATCGACGCCCTGCTTTGCTGAAAGATCTTTACCTTGCCAAACGTTGGCCATATATTTCCCACCGATTATCAA
>JAAFHB010000405.1 GCA_010906965.1 Mariniphaga sp.
GGTTAAACAGGAGCAGCCAAAGCTTCCTGAAAACTTCTGTAAAATCGGATCATCCGTCGATTTCAAAAAGGCATTGTCCATGTTTCTGAAGAAAGGGAGAATCAAATAGAGGACCCGATAATATTCGATTAAAGCAACTGGCTACTGGCAGCCTGTTCCATATTTCATAAGTGAATTGTTATTTCAGGTATTCGTTGATAAACGCTTCCCTTTGTTTATTTACCGTATTCTCCCAGTTCTCTTTCAGATAATTTGAAGGGGAATGATGTTGACGGTACGGTACAACAAAAATTATTTTCTTGCCTTTCGCCTGATTGATTGCTGCATAGACCGATGTTGAGGGACATGTAACGTCGATTAGTCCGATTTCTGTCAAAATTCTTGCTTTTGAGCCTTTCAGCATATGGGCTGCATCGAAATAGGGAAGTGTGGACCTCATTTTATTCATGTCACCTTTGGCTTCGAATGGTTGTGGCCAGCCACCTTTTCTGCCCGCCAATGTTCCACCCCAGTCGCACATGGCAGGTACAGTTGCAACAACCGCGCTTACCCGTTTGTTGAGACCTGCTGCAATCAATGCCTGTCCACCGCCCTGACTTTCACCGATTACGATAATTCGCTTTCCATCCCATTCCGGTTGACTTGTAAGATAATCGAGCGTTCTGATCAGACGGAGGTACATTCCCCTGAAATAGTTATCATTTTTACTTTCCAGTCCTTGCAGGTAATAGTTTTTCAATTCACCGTTTTCAAGATTTCAAATAGTAAAAATTGGAGAATGGGTTTCATAAATGACAGCTATCTGATTTTAATGAAATGGCATATTCTCATTATTGCCGGTTTGCAAATTTATTAAATTTCGTTGGGTTACTCCAAATCAAACCAATTCGTTACCAATTCAGTTTTGTCTTCTGGTTCATTGAAATGCCTGAATTCGTTGGTTTTATGATTGTAGGTATAATCCTTTCCCCAGTCGCTGTGATTTTTCTGAACCTGTTGTATTGCGTCCATGATAAAAAAGAGTTCCTCGTTGGTCATGGTTGGATGAAGTGAAAGTCTTATCCAACCCGGTTTTTGCGAAAGATCGCCGAAATTGATTTGTTGTGTGATTTGGTTTGACTGATCGTGGCTCACATCCAACAGAAAGTGACCGTATGTTCCGGCGCAGGCACATCCACCTCGTACCTGAATACCAAATTTGTCATTCAGCAGTTTTACTGCCAGGTTGAAATGGAGATGATCCATGTAAAAAGAAATGATTCCCAACCGTTTGCGAATATTGTTCGCCAGAATATGAAGTCCTTCAATCTTTTCAAGTTCAGCAAAAGCGATCTGCACCAACTCTTGTTCACGTTTTTCGATATTTTCGACGCCCATACGGTTTTTCAGTTCAATACAAAGTGCCGTGCGGATGGCTTGTAAAAATCCGGGTGTCCCTCCGTCCTCTCGTGCTTCGATATCATCCACATATTTAAACTCTCCCCATGGATTCGTCCAGTCGACGGTTCCTCCACCTGGATTATCGGGAACGGAACTATTATAAATGGCAGAATTAAATACCAGTACACCCGAACTTCCGGGTCCGCCCAGAAATTTATGAGGCGAAAAGAAAATGGCATCCAACGCCTGAAGTGGATCTTCGGAATGCATATCGATTTTAACATAGGGTGCTGAAGCAGCAAAATCGATGAAACACAATCCGCCGTTTTCGTGCATGATCCTTGCCATTTCGTGATAGGGAGTTGCGATGCCTGTAACATTTGAGCAAGCTGTAAATGAACCGATTTTCATTTTCCGGTCTTTGTACTTCTCCAATTCAATTTTCAACTGCTCCGGGTCGACCAAAAGCTCCTTATCCGGACAAAGCTGAACGATATCGGCAATGGTCTCCAGCCATGAGGTATGGTTGGAGTGATGTTCCATGTGTGTGATGAAAACTACAGGTCGTTCCTCCTTTGGTAAACAGTTGTGCTTATCGATTTTATGCATTGCCCTGAATCCGAGAATACGCTGAAACTTGTTTATAACCGTTGTCATTCCCGATCCGGCAGTGATGATAACATCGTTTGGACCGGCATTCACATGTTCTTTGATCTTCTTTTGTGCCAGGTGGTAGGCTTTTGTCATGAGCGTCCCTGTCTCACTCGCTTCGGTATGCGTATTACCGACAAAGGGCCCAAACTGATTTGTAATTCTTTCCTCGATTGGTCTGTAAAGACGGCCGCTGGCAATCCAGTCGGCATAAATGATTTTCTTTTCTCCGTAAGGGGATTGAAAAGTCTGGTTTACTCCGATAATGGCGTCCCGGTATTTTTTAAAATAGTTCTCCATGGATAGCTCAAAATATTTTGAGATATTGGTTAAATTAGTTAAGAAATTCTGGATGCAATTTTAAACAGAATTATTGGGAATAGGAATGATTTTTATTAGCTGAAATGAAATTGTAATCAACAAATTATTACTAACTTTTGCCATCGTAAACATTTGAAACCTATCACTATGGGCTATTCTCTGAAAATGATGCTTTTAGCATTTTTATCAAGTAGCTTTTTCGCTACCAAAGCGCAGGTATTTACCATCCAGCACGCGGTTGATCAGGCCATCTTAAACAACGCGCAGATCAACCAGATGCGGTCCCAATTAAAACAAAAGAATGAAGCCTGGCGGATGCAGAGTGGGATTTCGTCTCCCGAAGTAAGTTATATGAAGGAGGGAATGAATGGTAAAACTGCTGATCCGTTTCAGGAGCAGAGACTTACTGTTTCTCAGACGGTCGATTTTCCATTAACCACTTCCTACCGTTTGAAGGCTCTCAGTGAAGAGGGAAAGGCAATGGAATTTGCGATTAAGGCAGAAGAGCGGGAGACCAAAGTTGGCGTTAAAACCCGCTATATTGAAGTGCTTTACGCGCTTCACCTTCAAAAATTGCGCGAACAACAACTAAAACTGGCCACCGAATTGTATAATGCTGTTTATACCCAATTCGAAACTGGCATGGGAAATGGCATGGACCTCACCAAAGCTGAATTGCAGGTAGCTGAAGCGAACAATGATATCGACGATGCCCGGAGGCAGTTGCACGTGGCTCGTTATGGTCTTTTCAACCTGATGGGTCTTCCTCCTGAAAATCAGAAATACACCATTCAGTTTATGGATACTCTCCAGAGTACCGATGTTGATATTTCGCAGATCCAGGCATTGGCTGTACTTACCGATCAGCCTTTGTATAAATCATCAATCAGTGAATTGAGCGCCTCCAACTACTTTTTGAAGGAAGCGAAAAGCAACATTCTTCCCGATATCCGCTTCAATTTGTATAAACAGGATTACGGAACGGGTTACAATTTTAACGGGTTTGAGGTAGGGCTGAGTTTCCCGATCTGGTATCCGCTTGAGCAAAAAGGGCGTATTAATACAACCCTCGCGCGACAGGATGAAATTCGGT
>JAAFHB010000406.1 GCA_010906965.1 Mariniphaga sp.
CCGAATTTTACGGGTTGAAACCGCTTCCCATGGTTCCTCAAAATAATCGCCCTCGCGAGTTTTAACCTCCACGATTACAATCTCATTACCTTGCTGCGCAATAATATCGATCTCCTTATGATCATATCGCCAGTTGCATTCCAAAATTTGATAGCCTTCCTTTTTAAGGTAACCGACGGCTATTTTCTCACCTTTCATCCCAAGTTCATCTGGTGGTATCATCAGTTTAGTGTCTTACAATGTTTTAATAATTACCTTATTTTCTGAAACATCTAATGAGATTCTGCTACCCAGGAGCAACGGATAATTAGGCAATTCGTGTCCGGATTGCAGCCCGAATGCAACAGGATAGTGATACGAGGCAACTGAATCCTTAATAATTTGGTAGGCAGTTTTACCAAATGGTGTTTCGCCATCTTTTATTCCGGTAAAATATCCGGCAACCAAACCTGAGAGTTGTTCGAGAATCCCACCTGCTTTCAGATTCTGCATCATTCTGTCGAGATGATAATGGTGTTCGTCGATATCCTCAATAAAGAGGATTTTTCCTTTAGGTGAGATGTCGAGCGGAGTTCCCCGTAAGCTCTGAATAATCGATAAATTTCCGCCGGTCAAAATTCCTGAAGCCAAACCATTTCGGTTCAATTCATGCGGAACTAGATTACAATCTGGCTTTTCGCCTTTTAGCAATTCCATCATTCTCAAAAAACTATCCGTTAGAACCGCATCCTGTTCAAACCATGCAGTCATCACGCCGTGCACCGAAGCAATGTTATGGCGAGAAAGATAAGCATGAAAAACCGTAATGTCGCTGAATCCAATCAGCCACTTAGGCTTTTTAAAAAACGACGACCAGTTGAGCCGAAGATGAGTTCTTAAGGAACCATACCCACCACGCGTAAAAAAGATGGCTCTTATTGATTTGTCATTAAGCGCTTTCTGCATATCATCAGCACGTGCAATATCAGATCCGGCAAACATATCCTCGCTATCAAAAGCGTGAAATCCAATTTCAACCCTCAATCCTTGTTGACGTAACAGTTCAGCGCCGCGTTCGGCTATTTGACGATCAATTTTACTTGCCGGCGAAATAATTGAAACTTTATCGCCTATTTTCAGCTTTGGAGGAAACTTCATTCAGTATTTTATTTAAATCTTATTCTGCTAACTCTTAAGTACCTCATAGATACCGAAAAACATAACCCAAATTATAAAGATTTATTTCTAATGAGATAATCCTCAATTGCCTTGGGAAAAAACTTATATTCAAGTTCATGAATTCTTGCAGCAAGCGTTTCGGAAGTATCATCGGGAAATACCGGACATTTCACCTGAAGTAAATGCTCCCCTTTGTCGTATTCTTTATTGACGAGGTGGATTGTAATTCCCGACTCTTTTTCGCGATTTCGCACCACTGATTCATGAACAATTAAACCATACATCCCTTTTCCGCCATAAGCCGGTAAAAGCGCAGGATGTATATTTATTACCGTAAAAGCATCCACAAATTCGGGAGGAACCAACCAAAGAAATCCTGCCAAAACTACTAATTCTATGTTCCGAAGTTGAAGCTCTGCTATCATTTGATCAGATCCGATAAACTGCTCACGTGTGAAATATCTCGATTCCACCCCCAAATTCGCAGCTCTCTGGAGAACATAAGCGTCCTTTTTGTTTGACCAAACTGAATCGATGTGCACATTCGGATGGTTTTGGAAGTATCGGATAATATTCTCGGCATTACTACCCGCTCCTGAGGCAAATATAGCTATATTTTTCATTGATAATAGATTATGAACTTTTTAAATTCGAATATTCGAACCAAATGTTTTAACAAGAATTGCAGTCACTCATTTTCACCTCTAAAATATTAGATTCTTGTCTAAATATTTGGAAGATAAATTTGTTTCTTCGTTTCTTTGCACTCGCTGTTCGCAAAAATCAGCGAACAAATTTAATAATAGTATTAACGTAAAAATTTAAAAAATCATGTCTGACATTTCAGCGAAAGTAAAAGCGATCATTGTTGATAAGCTTGGTGTTGATGAAAGCGAAGTTACACCGGAAGCATCGTTCACAAACGATTTAGGCGCCGATTCTCTTGATACCGTAGAGCTAATTATGGAATTCGAAAAAGAATTCAATATTGCTATCCCCGATGATCAGGCTGAAAAAATCGGAACTGTTGGTGATGCAATTAATTACATCACAGAAAACGCAAAATAATCCAGTTTTTCATTAATAAAGGGCTCAAAAGTTTACTATGGAATTAAAACGAGTTGTTGTAACCGGATTGGGCACAATTAACCCTCTTGGTAAAAACGTCGAAGAATTCTGGAAAAACCTATGCAATGGGGTTAGCGGTGCCGGCCCCATTACTCGTTTTGATGCTTCCAGATTCAAAACACAGTTTGCCTGCGAAGTTAAAAATTTCGATCCAGGCGAATACCTTGAGAAAAAAGAAGTTCATAAGCATGACTTATATGCACAATTTGCATATGTCGCTGCTGCTCAAGCGATAAAACACTCGGGCCTTGATCTTGAAAAAATAGATTTAGATGAATGCGGTGTTATCTGGGGTGCAGGAATTGGTGGTCTGAATACTTTTTTACAGGTTGTAACTGAGTATAACGCTCAGCCGGAAAATCCAAGATTCTCGCCATTTTTTATCCCAAAAATGATTGCCAATATGGCCAGCGGAAATATAGCATTGAAATACAAATTCCGCGGACCAACTATTACTACAGTTACTGCTTGTGCCTCGGCAACCCATGCAATGATCGATGCTGCTACTTATATCCGTCTTGGAAAAGCAAACATCTTTATAGCTGGCGGTTCCGAATCGGCCATCAATGAAGCCGGAGTGGGTGGTTTTAACGCCATGCGTGCACTTTCGACACGTAATGATGATCCGAAAACTGCTTCCAGACCGTTCGATGTCGGACGTGATGGATTTGTAATGGCAGAAGGTGCAGGTGCAATAATCCTTGAAGAGTATGAACATGCAGTGCGCCGCGGTGCAACTATTTATGCAGAACTTGTAGGAATCGGAATGTCAACCGATGCATATCACATGACAGCGCCCGATCCTGAAGGTGGAGGTGCAGCCTTGGTTATGCGCAGAGCATTGGAAGATGCCGGACTTAAACCAACAGATATTGATTATATCAATGTTCATGGTACGTCTACAGGTCTAGGCGATATAGCCGAACCAAAAGCAATCCGCAAAGTATTTGGCGATCATATTTATAATCTGAGTATCAGTGCCACCAAGTCAATGACAGGTCATCTGTTGGGTGCTGCCGGAGCCGTTGAAGCAATTGCCGCTATTCTGGCAATGAGAGACAGTATTGTTCCTCCAACAATCAACCACTTCGAGCTCGACCCTGTAATTGATCCGAGAATTGATTTTACCTTTAACAAAGCTAAAAAACGCGAACTCAA
>JAAFHB010000407.1 GCA_010906965.1 Mariniphaga sp.
CAGGATCAGCGAGAAATCGCTGTCGCGCGTAATGAGCGGCGTTTACATTATCTTAGGGGTGGTGATGATGTTCATTAATTTGAGGAACTCATAATTAACGTTGGCGATCAGACGAAGGAACATAAAAGGGAAATAAAAATGGAACGACTTTTAAAGGCATCACCCTGGCAAATATTCATTCTATTGATTATTGGACTTTTTTTGATGAATTATTCGATAGAAAATGACCAACTTACCACTTCAATATTATCAATTTTAGGTTTGATAATATGTTTTATATACCCGTTTGCGGTTGGATGTTTCTTACAAGATTATCTTCCAAAAAAAATAGAATCGAATTATAATTTCTTCCTGATAAACAGTTTTATTTGGTTGATGACTTACTCCACTATTTTAATTGTTTCAGACGGGAAAGGAATGACATTTAATGGATTATCAGCAATTCCTATGTTTTACGTGTTTTATGCATTCATGCATTTCTTGACTTTTCCTGTAAAGACCTTAAAATCGATAGAGTTGAATAGAAAGGTTGGTCTGGGAGATTATATTGGCGATTTTTTCCTGATATTATTCTTACCAATCGGGATTTGGTTTTTGCAGCCTCGAATAAGACAAGTTATTGATCGAAAATAAGTTGTCAACTAAAAACAGAGATCTAAAATCCTCTATAAATGCCAACCCTTCGGATTTAAAAAGATTCAGCACTTAATTTTCACTTGTAAGGATTCGGTCTTTAATCAATACCACATCCTCCTTAAGTTGGTTCAGTGTGTAATCTGTGGTGAAATATGATCAGCAAGAACAATTTGAATTTCTACGGCATTATATCATTTTTAGTACTTAAGATCCATCCGATTAAAGATCAATTCAGCCTCACTCATGTGGTCGCGTAGATTCTGAGTTTTTAAACCTTTTAAGTTTTTATGCCCTTTCACTGTTAACCCTGTCCATTCCTGATGGATAATATTGGTAAGCAATGCAAATTCATCCGGTTTTTCTACACCACTCTCTTTCCAGTAATCGGTAAGTTTATTGCGGGTTTCCTGTCCTGTCATGCGTTGCTGAATCCATTTTTCACTCCGGCCAAGCTTCTGCCAGTTCTCTCGTGCTCTTTCTATACTTTGCTCGGGGTCAGCCATCTCCTTCATGCGTTCGTAACCAACCTTTGCTAGCCATTGTTTAAAAGGCTCTGCTTTGGGTGATGGAATAGATTGGATGATACGCAAAAGTGTTTCAGTATCTGCAACGTCTGTTTCTCTCATCTTACCATCTTCGGCTTGCATTTTCAACTGTCCCAAATTATGGGACAGTTCACTTCCTTCTGATTGAAGTTTCGTCTTCAAAGCATTCCAATACTTACGTGGTCTTGGACTTTCGCTCAAAATTTCAATTACATCAATTACCGAGAAATACCATTTTTCTTCCAATGTGTCCCAATGGGTACGAACTTTTTTGCTATCAAAAAGCTTGATTGAGTTATCGTTTTCCATATGTATAAAATTAAGAATTTTTTATTGTGATGTGGTGATTGTAAAATCTTGAATGTAAGCTATATTATTATCGGCGATGGTATAGTCTCCTACTGTTCTTGATCATTGTTGATTAGTAACGATTCGGTCTTTAATCAATGCCACATCCTCCTTAAGTTGGTTCAGCGTGTAAGCAAGATCCGCAGGTGAGACTTCACCCGAAGGCAACTCTTCGCTGATGTAATGGATAAACCGCCAGATTTCGCGGATTTCAACCACTGCGAGTTCGTAAGGTTTGTACAGTGGATTAAGGGAGATTAGTCCTATTTTTCCATCTTTCCCGATCCTGTTTTCTATAATCTTAAAGACAATCCCCTCGTCGAGGGTCAAAACAATGCCGGCTTCACCGTTTTTCAGTGTGCTCCAGTCCTGCACAAATTCGCCGGTCACCCACGATCCGTCAGGAATGGGCAACATTGAATCGCCGCTAATCTGGAAAGTACGGTATTTCCGTTCGGGTGAAAGGAAAGGGAGCTGAAATACAGGAAGTTCGCGTACAAATTCAGGATCGGCAAACCCCCTTGTGTAACCGGCTTTGGCTTTTTCGGGAACCAGTTCGATATTTTCGGTATTGGTGCTGTCGACAGTTGTGGTGAGCACGCGCAATTTAGACCCTTTTACAAACACATCGAAACCGCTCTCCAGCTGGCGAAGGTCGCTTTCACGGAGTTTCGATAAATCAACCTTGATTAAAGTGTCGATCGAAATTCCGAAATATTCCGAATAGGCAATCAGTTGCTGGATACCTGGTTGTGCCACCCCGTTTTCGTAACCGCTCAGCGTGGGGCGCTTCATTTTCAGCGTAAAAGCCACATCGTCTTGTGTCCGTCCGCGCCGTTTCCGCATTAATTTGATATTGGAGTTGAAATACATGGTGTCAGTTATAAATTATAAGTTATGAATGAGATGATAAACGGGGCAATCACGCAGGATTGCCCGTACAGCAGCAAAGAAGGTAATTTCATATTGTGATTGTATTATTAATTAGCACATTGTCCCATTTCCATATTTTCAAATCGTCGAATTTTCAATTTTTTTTTGCCCTCCGCGTAACAATTTTCTGAAAAATGATTATATTATAACCGGATTAATGATTAAATACTGATCAAAAATAGTTTATTTTTCTGAAAAACAAAAATATTTAGCAAAAAAAGGTTCAGACATGCAGGAGATCAGTCAAATATCGAACAAAACGGTCGTTCACTACGATCTCGACACTTTTTTTGTCTCTGTCGAACGACTGCAAAACAGTAAGCTAATCGGGAAACCGGTGATCATCGGAGGTACGTCTGATCGGGGAGTGGTGGCGAGTTGCAGCTACGAAACACGGCTGTTTGGTGTCCGCTCGGGGATGCCCATGAAACTGGCCCGGCAGCTTTGTCCTGAGTCTGTTCTTATCCGTGGCGACATGGAAAGTTACAGCCGTCATTCGGATGTTGTTACACAAATTATTGCAGAGCAGGCACCCGTGTATGAAAAGGCTTCGATTGATGAGCATTACCTCGATATTACGGGGATGGACCGGTTTTTCGGATGTATGAAATGGGCTCATGAACTCCGTCATACAATTATAAAGGAGAGTGGTCTGCCCATTTCGTTTGGGCTATCGGTCAATAAAACGGTTTCGAAAATTGCTACGGGCCAGGCGAAGCCGAATGGAGAGAAGGAGGTACCGCAATACAATGTTCAGCCATTTCTCGATCCACTTTCGATCCGGAAAATTCCGATGATTGGCCCTAAGACTTATTACCTGCTCCGTTCGATGGGGATCGAAACCATTCATTCGCTGGCAGCTGTTCCGGGCGAAATGATGCAGCAGGTATTGGGTGATAACGGGATGATGATCTGGAAAAAGGCGCATGGGATTGACAATACACCGGTTAAGCCTTATTCAGAACAAAAATCGATCAGTAC
>JAAFHB010000408.1 GCA_010906965.1 Mariniphaga sp.
CTCCGCCAAAAGAGTTGTTCGTTGCCCGCGAATTCACACCTGAAGAATTACCATCGCTCTCTGCAAGTCTGTTCACAGCCATCAGCCCGATTATATTAATGCTATCAGGAGCTGTTATTCAGATGATTATCCCTGCAGAAAGCAGCAATGTCAAAATACTGAAGTTTATCAGCGATCCGACAGTCGCACTTTTCTTTGCTGTATTTATAGGTGTTTACCTTTTAGGAATCCGGAAGAAAAGAAAAATGTCGGATCTGATGAAAACATTGTCAGACTCGGCATCGGGTGTTGCGATGATCTTACTCATTATTGCTTCGGGCGGAGCCTTCAAACAAGTACTTGTTGACAGCGGAACAGCCGAATATATTAAAGTGATTGCAAGTGGATTCAGCTTGTCGCCATTGATTCTTACATGGTTTGTCGCGGCATTGATCCGGTTTGCAATCGGCTCTGCAACTGTCTCTTGCATAACAGCTGCCGGTTTAACTTTACCGTTAATCGAAGGAACAGGCGTTTCGCCGGAATTAATGGTAATTGCCACAGGAGCCGGAAGTCTCATGTTATCGCATTTTAATGATATCGGGTTCTGGATGTTCAAAGAATACTTTAATACGACAATTAAACAGACCTTCCTTGTCTGGACCGTGATGGAAACACTTATAGGCATCATCGGATTAATCGGGGTATTGATTTTAAGTCAGTTTATTTAAATCTCCAATTAAAGAATCGATAAAAGAGTTGTTACCTTTGTTAAAAATTGACTCTATGTGGAATCAAATCAAAATATTAAGAGAAGAATATATTAATCAACGAATAACGGATTCGATTGATTATGAGAAATTCTGTATGATTTCAATTGTTTATAATTCATCAAAGATTGAAGGTTGTTCATTATCTGAAACAGACACAAAAGTTCTGCTTGAGAATAATATAACTGCGAAAGGAAAACCTTTAACAGACCATTTAATGGTTAAAGATCATTACAATGCGTTTTTGATGCTTAAAGAAGGAGCAAAGGAAAAAAGAAAACTTTCAATAGACTTTATAAAGGAGATTAGTTCAATCGTAATGAAATCAACCGGCAGCAAAGTCAGCACGATTTCAGGTGATTTTGACACATCAAAAGGAGATTTAAGATTAGCACAAGTATATGTCGACATAAAGTATTTTCCCGATTTTTCTAAAGTTCCTAAATTGCTACAACAACTTGTTGATAATGTAAATAACCGGATTGATTCCATCCAGGGAGATGAAATCATCAAATTATCAGCCGACATCCATTACAATTTTGTAAACATTCATCCATTTGGTGATGGTAATGGAAGAACTGCCCGATTATTAATGAATTACATTCAGTTGTATCATAAAGAACCGCTGATAAAGATATTTACAGAGGACCGGGCAGCGTATATTGATGCGCTGAATGAAACTGAGAATAAAGAGGACTTAGATATTTTCAGGAATTTTATTTGTCTTCAGCAGATCAAGTTTTATGAAGCGGAATTAGAAAAATTCAACAAGCGGAAATCAGGATTTTCATTGCTCTTCTAAGAGAATTAAAACATTGAATCTGACAAAACAGGAAACCTGCCTTCTGAAATATATGGTTTGGTTCTATTTTTTAATACCTTTAACCTGAAGTAACAATTTTAAAAATATCATGGCACAAAACAAAATCAAGATCATAAGCCTGTTCGTATTAACTGTTCTATTTACAGGATGCGATTTCGCGAAGAAGGAAGCGCCTCAAGCAAAACCATATCCCGAATGGGTAAAAAACAGTGTGATTTACGAGATCAATACGCGTCAATATTCGCCCGAAGGGACTTTTAAGGCACTCGAAGCCGATCTTCCGCGTATAAAAGAACTTGGTATCGACATCCTTTGGTTCATGCCCATTTATCCCATCGGAATTGAAGGCCGCAAAGTGCCCGAAGGTGCCACAACCAGTCTTGGAAGTTATTATTCGATCAGGGATTACCAGGCTATCAATCCTGAATTCGGAACGAAAGAAGATTTTAAAAGTCTTGTAGATAAAGCACATGGGATGGGTTTTAAAGTTATCATCGACTGGGTAACAAACCATACCGCACGCGACCATAACTGGATTACCGAACATCCCGATTGGTATAAAAAAGATGCCAAAGGAAATATCGCTACACCGAATGACTGGACCGATTGCGCACAACTCGATTACAGTAATAAAGCGTTGCGCAAGGAAATGGTCAGTTCGATGAAGTTTTGGATCACAAATTTCGACATTGATGGATTCCGTTGCGACATGGCAGGAATGGTTCCAACCGATTTTTGGGAAGATGCACGAACTGAACTTCAGAAGCTGAAACCGCTTTACATGCTTGCGGAAGATCAGGACAAGCCTGAACTCTGTAAAATAGCTTTCGACTCAAATTATGGATGGGAAATGCATCATCTGATGAACGCCATTGCACAAGGAAAGAAAACGGCTGGTGAAATCCTAAGTTTACAATCGAAGATCGATTCTGTGCTACCACAAAGGGCTTTTAAGATGAATTTCATCACCAATCATGACGAAAATTCGTGGAATGGCACCGCAAAAGAGAAATTCGGGAAAGCCGAAAAAAATTGTGCCGTGCTTACTTACACACTTCCGGGCATGCCATTGGTTTATAACGGACAGGAAGTTGGGATGACAAAACGTCTACGGTTTTTTGCAAAGGATACGATCAACTTTAGTGATACACTCATGGTTCCTTTCTACAAAACAATGAACAGCCTGAAACATCGTAACCAGGCTTTGTGGAATCCGCCCTATGGTGGCAAGCTTGTTCCGCTAACAAACAATGCCCCTGATAAAATCGTATCATTCCTTCGGACAACAGAGAATGCACGAGTGATGGTATTGATTAATATGAGCCCGGATACGATCACAACCACCATTACAACCGCAATTGCAGACGGGAAGTACATCAACACTTTCAATCAGAATAAAATCAATTTCAATGTTGATAACCGGAAATGCTATTTCGAACCTTGGGCGTATTTAGTGCTGGAAGGGGAGTAAGAACAACGAAAAGGTGAGTAAGAGATAGCAGGAAGATGAGTGACCATTTCAATCAACATTTTGGCTACAACCGAACTTGAAATTCAACATTCATTATGCTCCGGCCAAAGCAGTAGGCAATTCTAAGTTGATACAAAATAATTGACTTTCGTTTTCGTAAAAAGAGGTTGATCGAAACAAAATTCGATCAACCTCTTTTTATGTGTTGTCAGATATCCCGGATCTATTTCAGGAACTTCTCCCTGCGCTGAAGGTTCATTAACCCCCAAAGAAGGAATATGGTACTCATTACTGAAAGAAACAACCTGTTCTTTTGCGAAATCTGAGCCCAGATCGTTTCATTCATCTTATCGGGAATCGAATATGGATTATGAAACACATTCCATTGCG
>JAAFHB010000409.1 GCA_010906965.1 Mariniphaga sp.
TCGTTTATATTCAGGATTTCAGGATGTTTCGATGTTAACCAAGCTGGAGGACATGGGGAAGGCGTACACATAATCACTTTCAACCCGTTTTTGGCGGCCTCGGCCATGCACCAGTCGAGCCATTCGAAATCGAACTTGCCTTCCTCCGGTTCCAGGTTGGCCCAAGCAAATTCGGCCATATGGGTGAACGAGAAGCCTAATTCGCTCATTCGTTTCAGGTCGCGCCCCCATTGCTCACGAGGCCAGTGTTCGGGATAATAATAAGCTCCAACGGGCATCAGGTTTTTTGCCGGAAAAAGCGCTTCGGCTTTTTGCGCATGAAGTGGAATTATTGCAAGCAATAAAACAATTAAACAACATATGCATTTTTCGAAAGAATTTGAAATCAATGCAGTTGAAGTAACAAAAAGTGGTTTTTTGAATTTCATAATTTCAAAATTATTCAATGGTAAATTCAAATTCACAAGGCGCATAATTGGTGAAGTAAAGACAATCCAAGTCTAACTTTGGAAGCGCTCCTCTTAACTGTGTCCATTTATGCGCTGCCGTAGCAGGTCCTATTTTTATACTGTCTTTTCCTTTTGTGTAGGTTGCATACTCTCCGTTTTTGATCAGGAAAGCATTGTTAGTGTTTCGTTTGGGAATAACATTGGTTAATGTACCACCCATCCTGAACCCAAATTCCAAGTTAACCGGTAAATTTTTGGGACCATCAACAGATACTTTAATTTTTGCTTTACCATTTACTTCTGTTATGTATATTTTTGTACGAAGTGTCTGAACTTCAGACTCTGCCCGTTCCGATTGTGGAACCAATCCCCAGGCTTCTCCTTTCACTGGAATTTTTTCTTTAGGAAGTGGCTGGAAGTAAGGGCCATAAATAGTTGATGTTAAAATATAGGTATCCCCTTCTTTTTCCAATTGCTGACTTTGAAACTGACCTTTTCCAAAAAAAGCGGATGAAAGACGCACCGCCTCTAAAGCAGCTTCTCCTTTGAAAAAGGTAAAGAACGTGGTATTATTGGCAATAACCGACATATCAACTTCACCTTTTCTTATTCTAACCATATCGGAGTATTTAAAATACTTGTGATAAGTGGTAGGTATGGGTATTGTTTCCGCAAAGTCTAGCATCAATGTGGAGTCTTCGATAAGGTAGGGTAACATATATACCAGTTGCTCAACCGGGACAGTACTTTCAATGTATTTTACCATTCCGGCGTAACTGCTGTTTTTATCCTGAATGGCCATGTAGTTATAAGCAAAATAATAACCTGAGAGGTTATATTGTTTGTACTTATCTTGTCTGTTCGATGATTCGGTTGCAATGTCGCCGGTTGAGCGGACAAAATAAAACGTCATATCAAGGTTTTTACGAACATCGTCATAGAGATAATCATAGTTCATTTTTTTCGCCATAATAATCAGGCTTCTATTGGTAATAGGGGTATAAACGGCTGTACTCCGCTCATTATATTGACCATCCGGATCAATATCTATTTTTTCAGCCAACCATTGTTCAACTCTAGCCTTGTACTTTAGATTTGGAAAAAATGTATTAATCCATGCCAACGCACCTGTAATAGCCCAACGGTGATTAGGAGTGTGAACTCCACCAACGGTTAGAGCATCTCCTGCTTTGAGCAGGTATTGTTTCAGAAAAGACTGAAATTCGCCATAATTTAAGTTACTATTCTTAAGCATGATTGAATATGCAACAGCCAACGGATAGATAGTAAACCCTAAATCGGGAGTGGAGTGAAAGTTAGTTCCCAACAAATCGATTGTTCCATCTTCGTGCTGAAGATTTAACAATGCTTTGGCAGCAAGTGTCATACGGTTAAGTATCTCAGTGGACCGGTAGTATTTGGAGCCTGGAGACACATAACTGGAAATTAAAGTTTCTATAAAATTCGAAGTTTGTTGTGGCGACACCACGCTATCACTATCATATATTGCCCCGTAATAAGTATCATCTTTCCCGATCCATTGTTTGTTTAACAGTTTAGGTATAATATTGTCATTTATCTTAATAAGAGAAGATAATAATTCCTTTTTGTTGTAAGAAGGTACATTTGCCCTGATGTCCATTATATTGAATGTAAAAATTACGGAAAGAAAAATCAATAACAATCTCTGTTTAATAGCCAAGTTGAGTAAGCACATATTCATTTTTATACTATTAATATGGTTATGGTTTCATTTTCAATTTCATTTTTTCATATTCAAGTCCGAACATGATGTAAGCACCAACAGCGTAACTAAATCCCTCCTTCACGTTTCTTCCAAAATAATAGACCCTGTCACCAATACAAGTTCCTTCGCAAACTTTGGTAGGAATTAAATATTTCCCATCCTTTCGCGTGGCATAATTTTTTAAACCGCTGTATGATTTTTCAATAACAGGCAAAAACGTTTTTTGATCAAGTACCTTAAGTTCAATACCAATAGTGATTCCATAAGAGAACATTGCAGTACACGAGGACTCAAGAAAGTTTGCAGTACTATCCGAATAAATAGGTAACTGGTACCACAATCCGGTTTTTTTATCCTGAAGTTTGGGCAGCTCTTTTGTTATTTCGCGTAGCTCTTTTGCAAAAATCCTGAAGTAGTTTGAATTTGCGGGAACCACTTTCAAAGCATCGGCAATTGTCATTACTATCCAGCCATTTCCGCGTCCCCAGAACTCAGTACTTGTGCGCTGAGGAGTTACCTGAGCCCAACCCAACTTGCAACAATGATCGTTATAATCTTCATTATCATCGTCATACCCATGAACCCAAAGTCCCCATTTTTTATCTGCCAGTTTTTCCTTGTGGATCAGGAACTGATTTAATAGTTCCTTCACATATTTTTCGTCGCCTGTATATCGGTACATCTCTAAAAGATACATGCTCAGCATATATAGGGTATCATCCCACAACTCAACAGTTTCGGTACGGTGAGAGACCCCACCATCCTTGGTGCGGGGAATGGTAAGATAGTCGGCATATATTTTATTGGCTTTTTCGATATACTTCTTATCGCCGGTAATTTTTGCCAGAAAAGCCAAACCATGCCCGGAAGCTACAGCATTAGGATGTAAACCGTTTGCATCGTCGTATGTTTTATCAATGGCAGTTTTTACATAATCCAGGTAGATCTGTTTTTGAGATTCTGATTTCGTATTGTACAAATGAACCATTGCATTCAACATAGTGGCAGGCGCCCAGTCCCACTTGTACTGCGAGGCAGGCAAACAAATTTCACGTCCATACACATCAACTGAATCCGCCCAGGTTTGGGCATTCGTGTTCCCAATAGTTAAATTTTTTTTATCTTCTGAAACAAGTTCTTGATGGAACCTCACCCAAGCTTTTGCCATTTCTTTGTCGAAATGCCAGAAACTAACCTTCTTGTTCGGGAATTTATT
>JAAFHB010000410.1 GCA_010906965.1 Mariniphaga sp.
TTCAGATGGTCATATGTTGATATTTCATCCCGAAAAGCCGTTTCCCTCCGGTCAAAGCTACCAGGTAACTTTCAATTTAGGAAAAATAAGGGGTGTGCCAACTGCATTGAAGCAATTTGTATTTCAGTTTAAAACAATTGCTTCTGAATTTTCAATCGAGTTGAATGGAATTCGGAGTACCCGGATCAATGGTGAGATTAAAACAGAAATTGGTGGATCAATAACTACAAGTGATGTCTTTCCCCCGGAGAATGTGGAAAAGATGATTCAAGGTGATCAGGATGGAATTGCATTGCCTGTTCGATGGGAACACACCGGTAACCGAACACTTCATCAGTTTATTTTCACCGAAGTGAAAAGGGAGAAAGACCCCGGAAAAGTACAGATTCATTGGAACGGCGGTCCGATTGAGGCTGATCGAAAAGGGGAACAGGAGATTATTATTCCGGCAATTGGTGATTTCAGTTTGATAAGTGGCAAAGCAATTTCCGGGACAACCCCTTCTATCGAACTTATTTTCTCAGATCCGCTGGATCCGGACCAGGAAACGGATGGATTATTTATGATGCAAGGCGTTGAATTTGAAGTGTCTATTGAGGATAATCTGGTCAGGCTCATTCCCAGAAAAGAGGTTGTTGGTGAGCGGAAGCTTGAGATTTTTGAGGGATTGAAAAACTATGCCGGTTATAAATTAGGGAAAACCGAGTTGATCACGTTGTCGCTTCAGGCCGAAAAACCTGCCATCCGTTTTATCGGTAAAGGGAATATTGTTCCAACGACTGATGGTCTTGTGATTCCTTTTGAGGCTGTGAACCTCAATGCGGTTGGTGTCAGGATTGTTAAGATTTTCGTTGGAAACTACCACCAGTTTTTTCAGGCCAATAATTTGAATGGCGATAACAATCTCAAAAATGTCGGTCGTCCTGTTTATCGTGGCACACTTCCTTTGTCGAATGTACACGCGATAGTTTTGAATAAATGGAGTGCCTATAGTATTAATATCAGTGATTTGGTCAAGGTTGAACCAGGTGCTATCTACCAGGTTCAGCTTTCGATGCGCCCCGAATTCTCCCTTTATCCTTGCAGCGACGATGCCCAGATAAAAAGCGTAAAGCGCAAATCAGATACTAAAGATGATCAGGAATGGCTTTCCGGTTCATATATTGATGAAGATGAACGCTGGAATGAATATGAAGGTAATTCATACGACTGGCAGAACCGAAACAATCCTTGTTATCTTTCTTATTTTATTGAGAACAGGAATACCACGAAGAATGTGATTGCTTCGAATATCGGTTTGCTGGCCAAGAAGGGTCTGGATAACCAATTGCTTGTCGTCGCAACGAACCTTTTAACGGCTCAGCCACAGTCCGGAACGGATATTACAGCTTTCGATTATCAATCGCAGGTTATTGCAACCGGGCAGACAGGGCCCGATGGGATGATCCTGCTTAAACTCGACCGGACACCTTTTCTGTTGGTTGCGAAAAACGGGAGTGATGTCGGCTATCTGAAAATCAGTGATGATGCATCCTTACAACTCAGCCGGTTTGATGTTGGAGGTGAAGAGGTTCAAAAGGGGCTGAAAGGATTTCTATATGGCGAACGGGGTGTGTGGCGACCCGGCGATTCCTTGTTCGTTTCCCTGATTATTGAAGACAAGATCAATAAACTCGCTCCGGATCATCCTGTAATATTTGAGTTATACACGCCAACCGAACAACTCGAACAAAAGATTGTCTTACCACTCAATGGAAATATTACCACGTTGAAAACGGCTACGAAAACTGATGCTCCAACAGGTAACTGGCGTTTGGTTGCAAAAGTTGGTGGCGCCGAATTTTCGAAGCGAATCAGAATTGAGACGGTGAAACCAAACCGGCTAAAAATACTATTTAATACTTCATCGGATCAACTTCAGGCAGGCTCTAAAAATCAGGTAGCTACATTGAATGCGAAATGGCTGCATGGTGCACCGGGTTCTTCGATGAAAGCCAAAGTTGAAATGCTGCTTAAGAAGGGCAAGACCGTATTTCCAAAGTTTACGAATTATACGTTCGATAGTCAGGTGGCAAAGTTTGAATCAGCAGAACAGACGATCTTCGACGGTAAACTGAATGAAAGTGGAGATGTCAGTTTCCCGATCAATACGGGTGTTCTAACCAATGCTCCCGGAAAACTGGAAGTGGTTTTCACCACACGCGTTTTTGAACCTGGTGGTGATTTCAGCATTTCGCAATTTAATAAAACGGTTTCCCCTTTTCCAAAATATGTCGGATTAAGGTTCCCTGACGAAGATATGGCGCAGTCACTTCTGTCATCAGGAAAAGAAAATGAACTCAATCTTGTTGTTGTCGATCCCGACGGAAATCTCGCTGAATCAGTGGTTGAAATTACGGCTTATAAAATTAACTGGCGCTGGTGGTGGGATGCCTCGGAAGACTACCTGGGCAACTTTGTGACACAGGAACATTACAAACCATTATTTACAAAGAAGATATCTACTACATCAGGAAAGGCAATTTTTAAATTTACGATTGCAAACGAAGACTGGGGACGATACCTGTTCATTGCAAAGCTTCCTGATGGACACAGTGTTTCACAAACTGTTTATCTTGATTGGCCTTATGGTAGTTCAACAGGTGCGCAAGGTGGAGCCACAATGCTGAGCTTTTCGCCGGATAAAGAGAAATACATGGTAGGCGAGGAGATTACGGTGAGTTTTCCAAGCTCAAAAGATGGCAAAGCGCTTGTCTCAATTGAGAATGGTTCATCCATACTTGATAAATTCTGGATTGAAACTGTTGAGGGGCAAACAAAGGTGAGTTTCAAAGCCAAACCCGAAATGGCTCCGAATATCTATTTGTATATCACCTATCTTCAGCCGCATAATCAGACTGTAAACGACCGTCCGATTCGCTTGTACGGTGTGGTTTCTATTAATGTTGAAAATCCGGATACACATATTGTCCCGCTTATTAAAGTACCCAATGAGCTTCGTTCGCAGCAACCTTTTACCGTTGAGGTGAGTGAAACAAAAGGAATGGCAATGAATTACACGCTGGCCATTGTTGACGAGGGATTATTGGATATCACAGGATATAAGACGCCTGATCCGTGGAATACCTTTTTTGCCCGTGAAGCTTTGGGTGTAAAGACATGGGATTTATACGATTATGTACTTGGTGCTTATGGCGGAACGTTGGAAAAGCTTTTTGCAGTCGGTGGAAGTGACCAGTTGCCCGATCCGTCGAAACAAAAAGCACAGCGGTTTAAACCTGTTGTAAGGTTTCTCGGACCATTCAGTCTTACAAAAAATGACAAACACAAACATACGATCACTTTACCGCAATATACAGGTTCTGTAAGGTTTATGGTAGTCGGAGCATCTGGCAATGCATT
>JAAFHB010000411.1 GCA_010906965.1 Mariniphaga sp.
CTTTAGCACGCTCTACGGCGAGTTTTTCTTTAATCTTCCAAAATCAAAAAATGCTACTTTCGGTCTTCATCTGCGTCACCTCTCTTCGGATGGCAAGACAAAACTTAGAGGAGGCGATCGGGTAGAAGACCCATTCAGCCAGAATAATGCAACAGTATTTGGTTCGTTAAATCTTGGTGGTACAATCCTGTCGGCTGATCTTTCTTACGATCGCGACGCAATGAGATATTATGGCTATCCTGAACCGATTCCTGCAAATGTTCCAATTCAATACGGATTAAAACAGGCTTATCAGAATGGAAATATAAAGATCGCCTTAAAAAGTGATGAGAAAAACGAGAGCGATCTGAAGTTTAATGGTGGTTTTAACATGGGGTATTTCGATGCGAAAACCGGACAGAAACAAACAAACGCAGGATTGTTTGGAAAATTCGATTACGACTTTGGAAGTTTAAACGGCATATTGGATGTTTCGTATGACTATTATAAAACTGACAGTATTAACCTTGAATTGCAGTCACTTCCTGGCACTAAAACGGAGGGCTGGGTGAGAATTGCGCCGTCCGTACGTTTGGATGGCGATAACTGGTCTGTACGCGGAGGAATTAATTTTGTAGCTGTTCAGGACAAGAGCTTTCTGAATTCAACTAAACTATATCCCGATTTTGAAGCTAACTTTCGGCCGATCGAAGGAATACTAACGCTATATGCAAGTTTTAAAGGTGATTTGAAAAATAACCGTTACGGTGACATTGCCTACGAAAATTATTGGACTGATCCACGTCACAATGTGCATAATACAGATTACAACTATTTACTTTCCGGCGGATTGAAGGGGAAAATCACGCGCGAAATCTCCTATAACGTCGGGTTGAAGTACAGCAAGGCAAAGGACCTTTATTTTTATGTGTTGAATAGTTACGATGATATGTCTTCCAGCACGATCCAAGCTCCACGGATATACAATAACGCTTTCGACCTGGTATATGATAATGCAGGAATTTTTAACCTATCCACAGAGCTCTCATATGTCTCAGGTAAGGATCTGTCGGTTGTGCTGAAGGGAAATTATTACAGTTATAGCCTTGATAATATGCCTTTTGCTCCTCAGAAAGCAAAATTTGATCTTGCAGCCTCCGCCGGACTCCGGATCATTGATCGATTGACTGGGTTTACTGATGTTGAAATCATTGGAAAACGAAAGGCCATGACTTATTACTACAGTCCATTTTCTAGTGCACTGCCTGAAACGAAAGAATTTTCAATCGATCCTACAATCCAGTTAAACCTGGGTGCAACCTACGATCTGATCAGAAATTTTAAACTGTTCGGACGCGTGGATAATCTCCTAAATCGCCAAAATGAACAATGGCTTGGTTATGCATCTCAAGGATTAAGATTGATGGCAGGAATGACTTTTTCGTTCTGATAAAAGATATCGGATGACTGAAAAGCCTCTCAAATATTTGAGAGGCTTTTTTATTGATTTCCAATAAGATATAAAGTCGTATTTTTTTTAAAATTTGCCATATTTGTTGCTCTTTTCTTTCGTCGGTTAGCGATTTTTCATTATATTTGCAGACCTCTGAAAATGGGGCAGCTGTTTCTTAATATTTATGGCTGCAACGGTTAAATCCAGGTTTCTGATGGCATGATTAATTGTTATTTCTGAAATCAGGAAGGGTTGTTTATTGTTTTAAATAAAATTATTATAAGAATGAGCGATTTAGAAAATACTGCTTCCAATGGTTCTGGCAATGGTTCGTCCAACGGATCATCAAGTTATGGTGCTGACAGTATCCAGGTACTGGAAGGTCTCGAGGCAGTCCGTTTACGTCCTGCAATGTACATTGGTGACATTAACATTAAAGGTTTGCATCATCTTGTTTATGAGGTGATTGATAATTCTATAGATGAGGCATTGGGCGGTTATTGCCAAAACATTGATGTGATTATTAACAGTGACGGATCTGTTACTACAGTAGATGACGGACGTGGAATTCCGACTGAATTGCATACAGGCGAGAACAAATCGGCCCTTGAGGTGGTTTTAACCGTTTTACATGCCGGCGGGAAGTTCAATAAAGACAGTTACAAGGTATCAGGAGGATTGCATGGTGTAGGTGTTTCGTGTGTGAATGCGTTGTCATCTTATCTCAGGGCTGAGATTCACCGCGATGGTAAAATATGGGAACAGGAATATTCAAAAGGATTTCCCAAAGGAGATGTTAAAATAATTGGTGAATCGGATAAAACTGGTACGATTATTACTTTTATTCCTGACGAAACAATTTTTACGACCACTGAATTTAAATACGATATACTTGCTGCCCGACTTCGCGAACTGGCTTTCCTGAACCGCGGTATTCGTCTTTCGATTGTTGACAATCGTGTAGTTGAAGAGAATGGTTCATTTAAAAGTGATGTTTTCCTTTCTGAAAGAGGTTTGGCTGAATTTGTTGATTATTTGGATGGTACGCGTGAGCGGCTGATCGATGAAACGATCCATATTTCAACCGAAAAGAATGATGTTCCGGTTGAAATTGCGATGTGTTATAACAACTCTTTTACCGAAAATATTCATTCCTACGTCAATAATATCAATACAATTGAGGGTGGAACTCACATGACCGGTTTCCGCAGGGGTCTGACACGTACATTGAAAAATTATGCCGACTCAAGCGGAATGCTTTCGAAGCTTAAATTTGAAATTAGTGGTGATGACTTTCGTGAAGGATTAACCGCTGTTTTATCGGTGAAGGTTATGGAACCACAGTTCGAAGGTCAGACGAAGACCAAACTTGGGAATTCCGAAGTGAGTGCTTCTGTCGATCAGGCTGTAAGTGAAATGCTTGCGAATTATCTCGAAGAGCATCCACGCGAAGCGAAGATTATTGTGAACAAAGTGATACTTGCGGCTACTGCACGTCATGCAGCACGTAAAGCACGTGAGTTGGTTCAACGTAAAAGTGTACTCACAGGTGGTGGTTTGCCTGGTAAATTGGCTGACTGTTCTGATAAAGATCCTGCATTGTGCGAAGTGTTCTTTGTCGAGGGCGATTCGGCTGGTGGAACAGCAAAACAAGGACGCGACCGTAAGTTCCAGGCGATTCTTCCATTAAGGGGTAAAATCCTGAATGTTGAAAAAGCCATGACACACAGGGTGTTTGACAGCGAAGAAATTCGGAATATTTATACAGCACTTGGCGTATCGATCGGTACCGAGGATGATCAAAAGGCTTTGAACTTTTCGAAACTTCGTTACCACAAGATCGTGATCATGACCGATGCGGACGTCGATGGTTCTCACATCGCTACATTAATTATGACTTTCTTCTTCA
>JAAFHB010000054.1 GCA_010906965.1 Mariniphaga sp.
GAGGATGTCTATGTTGGAATGAATGCCGGCTCTTCACTTCATAAAGGAATCGAAATCGCTGTTCAGCAATGGATTATTGGTCATAAAAATAGCGGCTCAGCCGATAATTTTGCGTTAATTGCGAACCTGAACTACGCAACCAACCGCTATAATTTTCAGAATTTCGCAGAAAACAACATCGATTATTCGGGTAATAAATTGCCCGGAATGCCCGATCAGAACTTTTCAGGCAGTCTCGATTTAAAGACTCCAATTGGATTGTACACACGCCTTGAGATAAACAGTTCGGGTAAAATTCCACTCAATGACCTCAATAGCAAGTATTCGAATGGATGGCTAGTGATGAACCTGAAGGCCGGATACATCTTTGATATATTTAAGAAACTTAGAATTGATGCAACTCTGAAGGTCAATAATTTAACGGATGAAAGATATGCATCGATGGTTGTGGTAAATGCTCCGGGTACTGCTTCAAGGCCGCCACGCTATTTTTACCCAGGTTTACCCCGGTGTTACACCTGTTCGGTTATTCTAACCTATGATAATTTCAGAAAATAGCAAGACGCTGAAAGGTTCCTGGTGTCTTCCAAAAATATCATCCGGGTTACAACCAAAATGGACCAGAGAATGTTAGTAAATAGATGTTCCGAAAAATAAGTCGTTAATTAAAACTTCATACCATGAAAAATAGCTGGGTCTTTTTATTGCTGATGCTAACCATTTCAGCCTCCTGTAATGGTCATCCCGGACAAATCGAGAAAAGTAAGGACACGTCGTTATCACCAGTATTGCAGGATTCAGCAACGAACCGTGCCATACGTAATTACACTAATTTTTGCGCCAGTTGCCACTTCGACGATTTAAGTTGGTTTACGAAGAGGGATTGGAAATATGGTAAAAGCGAGGAAGATATTTATGCGAGTATAAAAACAGGCTATCCCGATTTTGGAATGCCCTCTTATAAAAATGCCATTTCGGAACAGGAATCCCGCGATCTGGCCAAATACATTCACATAAAACTGGATTTAGGTAAAGGCGAAAATGGGATCAAGGATCAAAATACGAGCAGCATCAAAACCGAAAAACTCAATCTTCGTCTTGATACAGTGATAACTGGATTGAAAGTCCCATGGGGAATGGCTTTTTTGCCCGATGGAGATATTTTGGTGAATGAACGTGAGGGAAAGATGATTCGCTTTAGGAACGGCCAAAAAATCGCAGAAATAAAAGGTCTTCCTGAAATACATGCAGTTGGACAAGGGGGATTGCTCGATATCAGGTTGCATCCCGATTATAAAAACAACGGATGGATTTATTTCGCCTATACAGCTACCTCGACAAATATTAGCAATGGGTGGAATACCGCATTAATGCGGGCAAAACTGAAAGACAATACATTGGTCGAAAAGCAACTATTGTTCAAGGCTTTGCCCGACTCCAAAATGGGACATCATGTGGGTTGCAAGATAACTTTTGATGGAAATGGTCATGTCTTTTTCGGGGTGGGAGACCGCGGCAAACAGCAAAATGCCCAGGATTTATCAAACGACTGCGGAAAAATTCACCGGTTGAACGAAGATGGGACAATTCCAACCGACAATCCTTTTGTTGGACAAAAAGATGCCCGCCAAAGCATCTGGAGCTATGGTCACCGCAATCCGCAGGGACTGGTTTACAATCTTTCGACTGGAAAACTTTGGGAAAGCGAACATGGGCCAAAGGGTGGCGATGAGCTAAACCTGATTCAGCCTGGAAAAAACTATGGCTGGCCGGTTATCACATTCGGAATTAATTACGACGGTACAATTATTACTAAAGATACAGCCAAAGTAGGAATGGATCAACCCGTTACCTATTGGGTACCGTCGATTGCACCTTGCGGAACGACTTTTGTCGAAGGTACGAAATACAAAGGATGGGAAGGAAATGTATTGCTTGGATCACTCAGATTCAGGTATCTTGTTCGCTGTGAAATGACCGGAAATACAGTTACCCATAAAGAAGTCCTTCTGCCCGATATCGGCAGAGTCCGGAATGTTGAAATGGGACCCGATGGTTTTATCTATGTCGCAGTTGAATCACCCGGTATGATTTTTAAGCTGATACCTGTTAATTGAAGTTTTTTGTAAAGCCTTCACATTGAGCCTTTGCTTTAAATTAAAAGTGAACCCTCAGCGTGAAGGCTCTCTCGTCCAACAGTGTAGATCCATTAATTTGTGGTGCATAGAACCTTTGATTTTTATTCATGTATGCCTATAAACCTGTATCATTCTTCCATCACACACCCCGGGTTAAGCTTCATTCATTTATTCTGGAATACAATTGCCGAATTGTCACATTACCGAATTGCCACATTGTCGAATTTCTCCCCCTCTCTCCGTCTCCCATTCTCCCCATCTCTCAGTCTCTCAGTCTATCAGTCTTCTACACTCCCCGTCACTTCTTCAACTCCCACTCAAATCCTTCTTTGGTATCCTTTATTTCGAATCCCAATTGGGTAAGGCTATTTCGGATTTTATCAGAGGTGGCCCAATCTTTATGCTGTTTGGCTTCGATGCGCAGATTTAGCAATAAATCAACAACATCGCCCAAAACTTCATGATCAGCAGATTCGCCCGATGATGTTTCAGATTTGAATCCAAGAATATCGAAAACGAAATCGTTGTAGAGCTTTTTCAATATTTCGAGATCCTCACTATTTACAGTTGCTTTGCCATCATTGATCGAATTGATCATTTTAACACCATCGAACAGGTGCGCAGTCAGAATTGGCGTGTTCATATCGTCATTCATGGCAGAATAGCATTTCTCTTTGAGTCCGGCCACATCAACAGAAGAGTTTTCTGCAGTTTTAAGCTTACCGAGGAGTGCAGTTGCAGTGATGAGTCTTTCTAATCCCTTTTCTGCTGCCTGTAAAGCTTCGTTCGAGAAATCGAGCGGACTCCGGTAATGCGCCTGAAGAATGAAAAACCGGATACAAATGGGTGAATAAGCTTTCTCAAGCAACGGATGAGTTCCTGCAAAAAGATCATCAAGGGTAATGAAATTCCCCAGCGACTTACCCATTTTCTGGCCGTTGATTGTGATCAGGTTATTGTGCATCCAGTAATGAACAGGCTCGTGACCGAAGCACGCCACACCCTGGGCAATCTCAGCCTCATGATGCGGAAAAAGCAAGTCGAGTCCTCCGCCATGAATATCAAACGGTTCGCCCAGGTATTTCGTGCTCATAGCCGTACATTCGGTGTGCCATCCGGGAAAACCCTCACCCCAGGGAGATGGCCAATGCATAATGTGTTCTGGTGAAGCACTCTTCCACACCGCAAAGTCAAGACTTGATTTTTTCTCACTTTGGGTATCAAGATCGCGCGTATTTGAATAAAGATCTTCTATTTTTCGTCCCGAAAGTTTCCCGTAAGGATGAACTGCTGCATATTTTTCCACATCAAAATAGACCGATCCGTTTCTTTCGTAAGCAAAACCTGATTCAATCATTTTCTGAACAGTCGCAATCTGTTCGATGATATGACCGGAAGCCGTAGGTTCAATGCTTGGTGGCAAGATATTCAGCTGCAACATATTCCGACGGTAACTGTTCGTGTATAGCTGAACAATTTCCATGGGTTCAAGTTCCTCGATTTTTGCTTTACGGGCGATTTTATCTTCACCCTCGTCTGCATCATTCACAAGATGACCAACATCGGTAATATTACGAACATACCGCACCTTGTATTCAAGGTGTTTCAGGTAGCGGAACAACACATCAAACGTGATTGCCGGACGCGAATGTCCAAGATGAGCTTCGCCATAAACAGTCGGCCCACATACATACAAACCAACATGACCCGGGTTGATCGGTTTAAAAATTTCCTTTTTCCTGCTTAAAGTATTGTAAATGATAAAATCGCTCATCCTGTTATTGTTTTCGAACTGAATGACAAAAATAAAAAAAATACGGGTCAATACGAAGCCAGCAACCATCAGCCAGCAGCCAATAGCCAGTTGCCAACAGCCAACCGCCATTTTCCCTAACCTTTTCTTATCTTTGGCATCAAAGAACAGACAACCATGAAGAAATTTTTAACGGCAGGTTTTATAATTACTACGATGCTTTTGGTCGCATGTGGCAATGCACAAAATACAGCAGATAAACGCCCTGTTGTATTAATAAAAACACAATTCGGCAATATGAAAGTGGTTCTTTACAATGAAACCCCTAAACATCGCGACAATTTCCTGAAACTGGCCAAGGCAGGCTATTACGACGGCGTGCTTTTTCACCGGGTTATCAAAGACTTTATGATTCAGGGTGGTGATCCTGAGACCCGAAATGCAAAACCCGATCAGCAACTTGGGAATGGGGGCCCCGGATATGAAATTGACAATGAAATTAATCCCAAATTTCTTCATAAAAAAGGGGCATTAGCTGCAGCACGAGAGGGCGACCAGACCAATCCTCAAAAAAAATCATCAGGCTCTCAATTCTATATTGTTCAGGGTATAGTATTTCCGGACAATAACATTCCGGCGCTCGAAGCCAAAGGAACCGAAAAACTGGCACAAAGTTATATGCGTCAGCTCACAATGGCAAACGAAGACTCCCTTAAGTTCTACCAGAAATCGGCCAATCAAATTGCCTTTGCAATTCTGATTGATAAATTACAAACTGAAGCTTTGGCAAAAGCACAGAAAACGCCTTTTAAATTGACGGAAGAACAAAAGCAGGTTTATACAACTATCGGCGGAACCCCGCATCTTGATGGAAATTACACCGTTTTTGGTGAAGTAATTGAAGGATTGTCTGTTTTGGATTCAATTGCCGCTCAGCCAACCGGACCAAACGACCGTCCGCAAAAAGATATAAAAATGGAGATTTCCGTGTTAAACGAGTAAAATCTAATTTCAAAGACAAACTCACAAGAAACTGAATGAAAAATAAGTTACACAGGGTTACACTGGGTAAAGTACAGATTTTCACGGTTCAGTTTTACGTTATATCGTCAAATCGTTTGCTGAAAAACATTGTGTAACACAGCGTGAACTCTATGAAACATTGTGTAACTTTTCCTTTAAATTATATTTAATCTGTGAGAATCAGTGTAATCAGTGGTGCAATCTTTATTTCTGAAAGCAGCACATCGACAGACATTTATCTTTCACTCTTGATCAAAATATATGAAATTACATCTTACATATTACTTACAAATCGCCTGTCCGTAGCAAACCATGAAAGGAAAGCCAATACTCCTTCGGGGTCGAATGGATTCTCCTTATAAAAAGAGCGCTGCAATCATCAGGTCTTCCGGAAAAGTAATCTTGATATTTTCGCGATTTCCCAAAACCAGATGTACGGAGGTTCCGGTGTGCTCAACGACCGATGCATCATCTGTAAATTCAGAAATATAGGCCTGCTTGTAACTTCCCTGCAGAATTGAAGCTTTAAAAACCTGGGGTGTTTGCACCAAATAAAACCGTGAACGATCAACCGGAGCAGATTCACTCATAGTCCCTTCGCGTAACGATTCATTGGCAGGCAAAACGGGGATAGCAGTACCATTCTCCGCCGCACCTTTGAAGCATCGTGCCAGCGTTTCGTGGCTTACCAATGGACGAACCCCGTCATGTACTGCAATCAGGTTGCAATCCAACGCCAAAGAGAGTCCGTTTTTGACCGATTGAAAGCGTGTATCGCCACCGGCAATCACCTGATGCGAAATGGCAAAATCATATTTACGACACAAGTCATTCCAATTGATGATTTCAATTTCGGGAAGTACCAGAATCAGTTGAAGAGACGAATCAAAATCGTAAAAATTGCGGATGGTATGCATTAATACGGGAATGCCCTCTATCAACAGAAACTGTTTCGGGAGTTCGGTTCCCATGCGTGAACCATTTCCACCCGCAACGATAATGCAACTATTGCTCATTACTAAATCGGTTTATTTTACAAAAATAGGGAACCATTTGGAAGTTTGTTGGTTGATTTGAAGTATTTTTGAATATGCGCAATGCATCCCGCCTATGCAGAATAAAAATGCACCCTAAAATAACTGCAAAATTGACAGTTAAGTAATAGAAACTATTTAATTTTGTATTTTATACAATGGTTGTAGTCCTGAAAGGACCAAATTTCAATAACCGTGGGTGTCAGCCCACGGGAAGAGTCGAAGAATGCAAAGAACCCCGAACGGGGTTCAATATTAGTGTATTATAAAAATATTCAACCCACTCTGGGGTTGGTTTTTTAGTTTTCTTTACTACCCCCGGTTCCGTAAACTACACCGGGGGTTATTCAAATTTAAGCCCTTTCGGGCTATTGATTGTTCTATAGGTTTAGTTAATTGTTCCTTAACGTGTTCGAAATTGTTAAATAATTGTGTATTTCATCAAAGGATGAAATTATATACACGTCATTATTTCATTCATACAACTTACCGGATGCAATGTAGCAGAATATTAAAAAATAAAATCAGGAAAAATGAAAGAGATCCTCAATTTTCTTAAAGACCTTGAAGCAAATAACTCGCGCGAATGGTTCGACCTGAACAGAGACAGGTATGATGCAACCCGCAAACAATTCCTGGTTGTTGCCGAGCAATTAATTCACGATATCAGGCAATTCGACGACGAAGTTCCGGCGTTGAATCCGAAGGATTGCGTATTCCGGATTTTTCGTGATGTCCGCTTTTCGAAAGACAAGTTACCTTTTAAATCGAATTACGGCTGTTTCGTCGCCCGCGGAGGAAAAAAATCGGGCTTTGCCGGTTACTACTTACATATTCAACCGGGTGAATGTTTTCTTTCGGGAGGGATTTATATGCCACTACCTGAATACCTTCAGGCCATTCGGCAGGAGATTTACTATCATCCAAAAAACTATATCGATCTAATTGAAAACAAGGTATTTAAATCTACTTATACCTTAGAATACGCTAATAAACTAAAGACGGCGCCCAAAGGATATCCCAAAGACTGGGAGCACCTCGACCTGATCAGGAACCGTAACTATGCTTTTGGACACCGTATTGAAGAACCGGAGCTTTTTGCTCCCAATTTTATTGAAAAGGCAACTGAACTTTTCAAGATAATTTACCCGCTAAACAGGTATTTGAATAAAGCCGTTGATGAAAATATTGGGGGTTAAAACAATCGTTTATGCATTTATTACAATCAATATTTTATTGATTTATTGACAAATCAGACATCATTGTAAATTATCAGCCTTTCAAATTCACTAAAAGTAAAATATCTTTACGCATCTCCTTCTTTAAATTAAATTTTAAAATATTGTTTTTCAACTTATTGCAGCTTACGAAATCGAATTAAAAAATATTTACGCCAACGTAAATTTTTATTTTACTTTAATGCTAAAATAGTAAAATATTCCTCTATCTTTGGGGAAAGAAATGATTTTTTGATGATCGTCTTTTTAACAAGTCAAAAATCAATTGCAATGAAAACGATACTAATGCTGATTTTCGCAACTGTTCTTACATTGACGCTTGGAGAGCCAAAAGTATACAGCCAAACGATTGCGATCGGACATGTAACCGCCGAAGTAATCGAATCAGTGAGTGCGGCATCAAATGCTGTAACAAACTTTGAACTTGCCACTATTGCAGAAAGTGACGTCCGGCAATTGGAAGAAGCCTATCTGACCTCCGAAAACGTCAACCTTGGCGCGATTACGCTGCACTCAGGGAAAAATATAAGCTGCAATGTTGTGGTGAAGGCCGCTTCACTATTTGATGCAGCAGGAAATGGATTTACATTGGAACCATCGGTTAAAAATAATTCAGTTGCTTCAGCCGCGAAGGCGGATGGTTCTCAAACCATTCAGCTCGACGGGAAGGCCAACCGATCGAGCAGTCAGGCTTCCGGACTTTACCAGGGTTCGTACACGGTGGTTTTTGCCTACAATTAAAAAACTTATCAACACAACACTTTATACCTGATTATTCATAAATCAGCAACCCGAATAATGTAAAATAAAAGATGAGAAGGTGGGAAGGTAAGAGGGTGAGTTTCTAAAAATGTGCAGTGGGTTGAGTTCCCATGATTATGTGCCTTTTTATTTTCCTTTAAGCCTCCCACTCTTTCTCAAAGTATCTCTCTGACTCGTCCTGAAATTTGTTTACAGTTTTGTTGGTAATACTGCATTTACCTTTTAATATTTTACATTTCTTCGAAACTTCAATTTGTGACGCATAGATCTTTTGTTTTTTGGTGTGACTAGCAGATGCGCCTAAATCTGTTTTCCCTTTTTTTACCCAGGGTTGCGTCGTCCCTCCTTACCCTGGGCTATTAACATTTAACCCATTCTGGGTTAAGTTTCACTGATTATTCCGAAATACCATTATCGAAACGAAGTTCAGCGTAGCTAATTTTCATCCGCTAGCTGGATCGAATTGTCGAATTTGACTTCGTGTCCGCCTTTTGCCTTCTGTCTTTTGCCTTTTGTCTTTTGTCTCCCCCTCTCTCAGTCTCCCCCTCTCTTTGTCACTCAGTCACCCCCTCTCTTTGTCACTCAGTCTCCCCCTCTCTCAGTCTCTCAGTCACCCCCTCTCTCAGTCTCTCAGTCTCCCCCTCTCTCAGTCTCTCAGTCTCCCCCTCTCTTTGTCACTCAGTCACCCACTCCACCTCCTCATCACCCAAAGCCACCGTTCCGGTGTTTATTTTAAAATAATAATTGCAAATAAATTATTTACACAGTGTGAAATTACTTTCCACGACAATAGCCGTTGGCAAGTCAACCGGCTATTAATTATTATTTGTAATGATTATATTTAAGATATGCCAGTATCTTATTGTCAATTGCTTACAAACAGACAATAGATTAGTTAACAAACTCAATAATGATTGTAAAATCAATTGGCATGGTGTTTGCAAGACTACGCATGTAAACATTAAATCTCAAAAAAAATTAATAATTTATTACACTCAATTTAAAATTAAAACAAAGTAAAAACATGAAAAAATTACTCGCTCTCTTCGTCGTTGTTCTTGGGTTCTCAGCTGTTTCTTTTGGCCAGGCAAATATTGCAACGGCTTCATCATCAGCAACAATTGTTACAGCACTTAATGTTCAGAAAACCACGGATATGAATTTTGGAAATATTCTCAGGGTGAATGCTACTGGTGGAACAGTCGTACTTTCTCCTGCGGGCTCTCCGACACCATCTAGTGCAGACCTTACCGTTTTGGGTGGAGCACCAACAGCTGCAGTATTCACAGTAAATGGAACAGCCAATAGCACTTATTCCATAACAACTAATTCTGCCGATATCACTCTTACTGGTGCTGGTACTGCTGCCGGTGATGATATGAAATTAGGAACATTTACATTAGCAGCAACTACAGGAACAGTTTCTGCTTTAACTTCTGGATCTGCAACTGGTGTCTTATTAAGTGGAACAGCAGTTTTAAATATGGGAGCGACATTGACTGTTAAAGGTACTCAATTACCAGGGGTCTATACAAATGCAACTGGGCTTATTGTAACTGTTAATTACAACTAATAATATTCCCCCTCAAAAAAGGCGCTGCGCTTTGCAGCGTCTTTTTTTGAAAATTGCTTAGTCGAATTAACGCCTTCACAATTAAGTTCATTAGTTTGCACCTAACCAATAAAAACTCAATGAAGAATACTTTTCTACTGTTTAGTCTTATTGTTACACTGCTGTTTTCGAAAGCGCCCGAAGTGAAAGCGCAGGCCAGTGTAACGGCTCAGGCTTTTGCCGAAATTATTGCTGCATTGACCGCTACCGAAACAGCCCAGTTAAACTTTGGACGTTTCTCGCCCGAAACACAAGGCGGGAAAGTTGTACTGACACCCGATGGTATTCGTACAGCACAGGGAACGGTGGTACTGGGAGGTGGCGCTCACAATTCGGCCAGTTTTTATATCACCGGCGAATACGATGCTACCTTTTCGATTACGCTTCCATCTGGTCCGATTGTGTTAACCAATACCATCAATGCCAGAACGATGAAGGTAAGCGACTGGCAGTCGTATCCTGCCCCCGGAATCGGAGTAGGGAAACTAAACGGGGGAGCAATGTCTGTCCAGATTGGTGCAGTACTCAATGTTGGTACGATGAACGACAATCCGGTGGGAATTTATGCAGGAACATATGCAATTACATTTTCCTACAATTAATTGCACTGCCAACAGCAAATTGCAGGCAAGAAAAGTATTCCGGTTTTCAATTATGAAATCGGTTTAGATCTTATTCAGGAGCTACTTCAGGAAAGTTTTTCCGGACGCTTATTTATCATAAAAAAGCTTCATTATTTAGTTGTCGCCGCTTTAACAATAAATCCTTCTCTTATTTATTTATTTTGTATGTTTGGTGCAATTTATTTTAAATGTAAACACATGTGCAAATCAGGATTTATGCAGGAAAAAATACGGGCTTTCTCGACGAATAATTTCGTCTTATTTATTTCAATCGTCATACTTATCTCCATTTTTTCCTCCGCGCGCGTAGAAGCTCAGGGGAACTTATTGATTACACCCCGAAGGGTTGTATTCGAGGGTCAAAAACGCACGCAGGATCTAAACCTTGCGAATACCGGAATTGACACTGCCAAATACAATGTATCTATTATGGAGTACCGTATGCGCGAAGACGGCTCATTCGAGGAAATCACCACACCCGATGCCGGACAAAATTTTGCCGATAAAAACCTTCGCTTTTTTCCACGCACAGTTACGTTGGCTCCCAACGAGGCACAGGTTGTGAAGATGCAAGTTACTAAAGCCGACCAATTGTCGCCTGGCGAATACCGTTCGCATATCTATTTCAGGGCTGTCCCCAAACAAACGGCACTTGGCACGGAAGAAGTAAAAAAAGATTCCACAGCGATCGGGGTTAAACTGATTCCGATCTTCGGTATTACGATACCTGTTATTATCCGCGTCGGCGAATCGACGATGAAGGTTAGACTTTCGGATGTAAAACTTGAAATTGTCAACGATACTATACCACTTCTTCAATTCGCATTTAACCGCACCGGTAATATGTCGGTTTATGGCGATATCCTTGTAGAACATATTTCGCCGACAACTGTGATCACGCAGGTTGGCACAGTAAGAGGAATTGCGGTATACACTCCCAACTCCACGAGAAGATTCCAAATGGAACTTAACAATAAAGCCAAAGTTGATTATCGCAGCGGCAACCTGAAAATTACGTTTACATCACAATCAGATACAAAAACCGAAAAATACGCAGAAGCAGTTTTGCCCTTACATTAACTAAAACTCTAAAATCAAACTATGGGAAGCTCTCCACTCCCACACATGTTGCTTCCTACTCATCGGAACTCGCAAATCGCGAATTCTTCTTTGCGCCAATTAATTAAGATTAAGGCAATTTTCAGAACGACAATGTTCCTGACAGCACTCCTTTTGCTGCCAGGGATTTATAATTTTGGGTGGGGGCAAGCGACACAGTCATTTACAACTTCCGGATCATTTACTGTACCTTCCGGAGTAACCAGTATTACGGTAGAATGCTGGGGTGGTGGTGGAGCTGGTGGTGGAAATACCACAAATAGCTCAGATGGTGGTGGTGGCGGGGCTGGAGGGGCATTTGCAAGTAAAGTTGTTACAGTAATACCTGGAAACACTTACACTGTAACTGTCGGAGGAGTTAAAGCAGGTACAAACGGAGCAGGAGCGTCAGGCAATCCTTCATGGTTTGGATCAATTGGGACAGTTTATTCTGAAGGAGGAGCCGGAGGTGCAGCGCCAAATGGAGGACTAGTTGCCGGGGGTGCAGGTTCTTCTGCAAGTACAATAGGAACTATCAAAAACGCCGGAGGAAGTGGAGCAGGAGGTACAAGTACATCGGGCGGTGCAGGTGGTGGAGGTGCAGGTTCAACAGGAATTGGTGGCAATGCTACCGGAATAACCGCCGGAACAGGCACAACTACTTACGGCGGAAATGGTGGTGTGGGAAGGAATAGTGAAAATGATGGAGTCGCTGGTAATTTGTATGGTGGCGGTGGTGGCGGTGCTTATATTCCACTTAAAGCAGATCATATTGGCGGAAATGGTGCAGCCGGTTATGTACTAATTTCGTGGGTTACAGTTTCCGCAGTATCTACGGAAACCTGTGTAGGAGGTAGCACTGGGACTATAACTGCAACAGGCGTCGGTGGCCAGACTCCATACACTTTTAGCATAGATGGAACAAATTTCCAGGCAAGCGGAACGTTTTCAGGTTTGGCTGCGGGTATTTATACAATAACGATAAAAGACAATATTGGATTAACTGCATTTACTTCCGCAACGGTTAATGAACCAGCAACATCATCTGATGACCAGAATGCTGCAGGAAATAATACTTGGATCGGACATGTGTACGACGGAACAAATCAAGCGATCGCCTATAACGGAAATTTTACAAATTATTTTGGACATTACTCACAGACCGAGACGTTCGACGAAGGGTTTGGCGGTAATGCCGTATGTTTTGATGTCACCTCAAATTCAACAACAAGATCCATTTATACCGAAACATTTTCTGTCAGGTACCGGATGAATTCGACGAAAAAAGGTTTATATCTGGTTGATTTAGGTTCAGATGACGGAAGCCGATTAACTGTTGACGGTACACTATTATATAACAACTGGAATGACCAGGGATTTAGTACCCGTGCAGGCGTCTTGATGAACCTAAACGGAGCCAGTTCGTTGGTGTATGATTTTTATGAGAATGGCTGGGGAAACCGGGTTGTATTCCAGAATATGACTCAGGTATTAGCGAATACCCTTTCAACAAATTTATCACAGAGCATCTGCCTGGGAAGTTCAGGTGCAGCCATAACAGGTGATACCTATGGCACGTTGCCAACAGGCATTTCACTTTCCGGAACCGGCTATCAATGGACCTATAGCACAACGCCTGCCGGAGCAAGAATTAATATTACAGGTGCCACATCTGACACTTATGCACCAAATGCATCCGCCGCACCTTTCAATGTTCCAGGAACCTACTACATATTCCGAAATGCAGTTTTGAGCAGTTCCAATAATATGGATCCAAATCCTTATGTGGCAACTAATGAATCAAATGCAGCGACGTTGACCGTCAATACTGCACCAAACGTTAGTGGTCTCACCACCACCGCAGCTGCTGCCTGTTCCGGAAGCACATCAAAAATAACTGTATCTGCTACCAGTTTACCTGCCGGGACATATATAGTAAATTATACCTTATCCGGAGCCAATACGCAGGCAGCGACAAATGCTACAATGACTGCTGTTGGGGGGAACATCGGAACTTTTAATACATCAGCATTATCATCCGCAGGATCAACAACAGTCACAATTAATAGTATCTCGTCAGGCAGCTGCATAACCACAGCTACTTTAGGAAATAGTGCAGTTATTACTGTGACCAGTTTACCTGCTGCCATTATATCATACATTGATAATCCTTTGTGCAAAACATCGCCTTCAGCAAATGTATCACTAACCGGGACAACAGGAGGCAGTTTCTCTGCTTCCCCGGTCGGACTGACAATTGATCCGGTCACCGGCTCAGTTAATGCAAATACCAGCACCGCCGGAAATTATACGGTGACTTATACAATGGCTGCAACTGGCGGATGTACTGCTCAAACAACCACAACCTCAGTAACCATTCTCCCTACCAATTGTGCCAACCGTGTCTTCTACTCATTAAAGAGCGGAAGCTGGGATGATCCGACAACGTGGACACTCGATCCGTCAGGCTCCTTACCATTAAACCCAGGCAACCTGACCCCAACAACATCTCCAACTTCCGCTTTCGATGAGGTTGTTGTACTTTCGGGCAGAACAGTCACCGTTCCAACCAACAATAAAATCAACAATAGTCTTACTGTAATTGGAACACTCAACTTTGGAACGACCACCGGGAATTCTTTCACGACCATAAACGGAACCGGGCGGATTCGTCTAGCAGCAGATAATTTTCCTGCCGGTGATGCCACCAACTTTATTACTGCCGGACAAGGCGAAGGTACCGTTGAATATTTTGGAACAACCAGATATTTAACCGTTGCACGCACTTTCTTTAATGTTGAAATAAACATGGATGCAGCTAGCATAGTTAGCCTGCTTGCAGATTATATCCTCAATGGAAGTCTTACAGTTACCAACGGAACGTATCAAATAAATAATAATTTATCCACCACACCGGTCAATATTACCGTTAAAGGGGATATTACTGTTGCGGCATCCGGAAAAATAGCAACAGGAACTGCCAATGCACGGCACAAACTAAACATCTATGGAAATTTCACCAATAGCGGAGATGTACGTTTTACTAACCGGTCTGCAGCCATTTATGCATCCGAGGCCACAGATGGAATTGTAGATGCCAACTTTCTGAATACACAAGCAAACCAGAGTATTTTCTGCCGGGGAATTACCAACTTCTATCGTATTGAGATCAATAAAGGCAGCGACTTCACTTATACGCTCAACCTCGACGCAACCGCACCTGCAAACTTCAACCTGTTTGGCTATGCAAACGAAAACCATGCGGCTATCGCACAATTGGTTAACAACAACAATGCACTGGGTCTTATTAGTGGAACCATCAGAATTGGCAATAGCATTATAATTCCAACGCTTTCTACAGCAAATAACTACAGCATTTCGGAAGATGCTCAGCTATGGATTAACGGAGGAACAGTTCAAAAAAATAGTGGTCTAACCATTGCTGTTTATGGTAAAATCAAAATAACCACAGGACTACTCGAAGCTAAAGTGGTAAGTGGGATCACCCTTGCAAACAATGGGTCGATAAATGTGGAGGGAGGAATCGCCAACATCAACCAGTTGCGAACCTCCGATTTAGGTGCAGGTCCAAACAATGGAGGTTATATCCAAACCGGAGGAGCTGTCAATGTTTTGGGAGGAACTACAAATACCGACTACTATGTATTCAGTTTGCCAAGTACTGCAAGTGTTTTCAATATGTCAGGTGGTACCCTGAAGGTAAATACTGCCACCGGGAATGGTGCAATTCTTATTAATTCCGATCCAGAGAACGTTAAAATAACCGGAGGGACAGTTATTGCAGAAACAGCTTCAACCGATGATTTTGTCATTACTTCGCGTTCGCCTTTCTGGAATCTTGAACTCAAAAATTCCACAGCCGTAAGCCGTCAGTTTACGTTGGGTGCCGCAAGTAACATTGGGCCTTCAGATATTAATGTTGCTGTCCAGCCTCTTAAAGTTCTTAACGATTTCAGGATATGGGGAGTAGAATCCGGAGGACCAACCTATCCTCAAATCACATTTAACCCACTGCTTACTGATATTTATATTGGAGGATCGTTCTTTATTGAAAAAGGGGCACAATATGTGGCAGTGACCGGAGGAACAGCCCCTTACGATGCAACTGCCAACCAGCCAACCAACCGCAACACCACCTACTTTAATAAAACAGCAGGAACTGATGCAGTCGAAGAGTTTTATGTTGGTGAAACGACAAACCAACTTGAACTAGGTAGATTAGTGGTTGACCGAACTGCGGGTTACGAAGTAAAAGTTACTTCTGGCGCAACAAGAGTAAACGAATCAGTTGCCATAGATGTAAACGGAGATGCATCTGTACTTTCAGGAATCCTGAACCAAAATCTATACACCATTCGTACTTGGGGAGCAATCGTCAATAACGGACGTATGGGCACCTGGTACCCGGGTATAACACCAAGTCGTGCACAAATTCAGATTGTTGAAAATCCGCTACTGACCCTTACTACGAGCGCAAATGCTATTTTTGGTAACGTACAGGTAAATGTTACTCCTCCGGCTAAAGTAAGCCTCTCAAGCGATACTTATATAGAGCGTTTGGAATATGTGAAAGGGCTTATCTATTTAAAGAATTTTAACCTCAAGGTGGACAATCTTTGGAATATGGAGACCGGGATTTTCGAAAATAGCGCCTCAAATAGTTTTCTAAAGTTGGTTAATAATGGGTATTCAGGGAGTTCCATGATTTTTACTGATGGAAAGGCCAGCGACGGCGGACTTTCGTTAAAGATAATTGCAAACTCGCAAGCTGAAAATCAACCAAATATTGTTAACAACTTTGGCCCCACAACCTATCCTGTCGGGTTTACCTCCAACGGAGGAACCACATTGTATTTCCGTCCTGCTCAGGTGATTGTAAAGAATTTTAGTGATGATGGCTATGTGACCATACGCCCTGTTTCTGGTTCATTGCAGACAACAAACCAGGCAGGTGGCGAAGTTTTGCAACACTACTGGCGCGTATCGCACAGCGGTTTCACAACCGTTCCAACAGTTGCCTACCGCTTCTACTATCGCAACCAAAAAGGCACAGCGAATGTTGATATGATCGCAGCAGCAGCGAACGAAGCTTTATATGTACCTGGGAAAGTATTAGATGAAAGTCCTTATACCAGATTATACGAACCTTTGGCCAATAACGATATTCTAAAGACTTTTAGTGCCGACAATAATTCGCGGGCTATTACTATAAACGGCAGCAGCACCACCGGTTTGTTTACTCCATTATCGACAGGGATAACACTCGAAAATGCCAACTATACAGCAGGCGTAGCCAACAGGTTTACCGGTAGCGTTAATATTTACTATACACGTGACTACCAACAACAGGCAATGTGGAATAATAACTTAACATGGACGCGAAGTGATCTGCTTAATCCACTTTATAAACCTCATGATAGTCGTCAACCTGCTGCGGGGGCTTATCCAGGAGTTGGTGATGTTGCAGTTATCGGATGGGTTCCCTGGGATGATGCCGGCAGACCTACTTTACTTGGACAACCTCATGGTGTCTGGATATCAAGTTATAGCCAGCAGGTAGCAGAAGTGGTCTTTACAAAAATGACCGATGCTGGCGGTAATCCGGTACCAAGATATTATCGTTCAAACTTCCAGTTCAGGCCCACCCTTTGCATTGATCAGCCTACAGGCCAATTGGTTGCGAAATTAGTAAAAGGAGAGGGTTTATTCTGGAACCGTGAAAGTGATCCTGACTATACCCAAATGGATATTGGCGACTTTGCACGCCAGGACTCTTCTTATGTTATTTATGAAAATTTCTCAGACAAGAGAATAATATACAACACTCCTGCTCTCTTCCCAAATATTTATATTTCGAACGATGGATGGGGGGCCAATGATAAAGACTTTACTTTTGCAAAAGACATTAATACTACTGGTAATGTTGAATTATTAGGTGATGTGAATTTAGTTTTGCCTAACGGGCTCACTGGGAACATAACTGCTGGCCGGAATCTGGTGATGTTCGAAAATCAAAATTCGCAAGGTGGAGCAAGAATCGACTTTGGGAATACTGGTACAGCTCGGAAAATAGTGATCAAGGGTGACCTTCTCATGAAAAATTCGAATAGTATTATTCAGGTAATCAACCCCAATGCCACTGCTCCTTTAGTTGATCATGAGTTGCATGTAGAAGGAAATATTATCCAGGGAACTGCAGCACTGGCATCTTTAGGACTCAAGCTATGGTCTGGTGCCAGCAATGATAGAATCACGCTATACCTGGATGGGAATACCAGTATGACCTACAATCTTGTTAGCGGAACGATCCCAGATCTCTACAGAGTGGTTGTAAATAAGGGAAATAACCAGACTACCACAGCCCAATTCAATACTGACTTTGTTCTCAATGGACCAACTTCAGGTGTTGGAGTCGCCAAAGCACTTGAACTGAAAAATGGTACATTTATTTATAACAATCCCAATTCTGCAAGCATTTTAACGCTTACTTCCGGCAACGACTTTTTTAATATACCATCCACCGCCGGACTCAATATCCAACAGGGTACTGCACGAGCAACTGGTAATTCGGGTATCTCACTTGATGGTAAACTGACCATAAGCGGTGGGACACTTGATATGGCAACGGGTGCGGGTGAAAACCCTATTGAATACTCAGCTTCGGGTAATGCCTCTATCTCGGTTTCAAGCGGAAACCTAAATGTTGGAGGTCAAATTCGTCGCAGTCTTACATCAGATGCCGGCATTTTGCTGTACAATCAAACAGGCGGAAGTGTAGTTGTTGGACAAAATGCCGCTACAGCAAACAATCGTGGGGTATTCGAGATCCTCAACGCTGGTAGTTCATTCAACATGACGGCAGGCGATTTGTATATTGCCCGTGCCCAATCGAATCCAACCATTTCGGCCTTTTACTTCAATCCGGAAACCTCTGTTATAGGCACTGCAGCCAATATCCATATCGGACATACTTCGACCCCTGCAGCACAAACAATCGGCATTTATGCAGGTAAACCGCTACCCAGGTTAAGAGTTAATAACCTAAGTGGAAAAAATCCAATAGCCAAACTTGAAGTTGTTCCGGTAACGATTACCAGTTTACTGTCGATTGATGCCAATGCCACATTCAACGCTAATGGGTTGGATCTCCTTCTAAACGGCGATATGACAAGTCTGGGAACATTTATTCCGGTTGGAAATACGACCTATCTGTCGGGAAGCGGTAATCAAACAATCACAGGAAATGGATCACCCCTTAACTTTTACAACCTCGATAAAACGCAAAACAATAACGTTATTCTGAAAGCTGCTAACACTCCTCTCTTAATCTCGAATGAGTTATTCCTAAGATCCGGAACATTTTCGACCAGCAATAATACGGTTACCGTTAAAGGGGATGTGTTGAATGATGCAATTCATGTTTATGGAGGTGCAGGGGATGGAATTTTCCTGAATGGGATTACAACCCAAACATTAACGGGGAATGGCACCTTTGGGAAACTTACGATTAACAATGTGAACGGTATCGAAGTTCCGGTTGCCAATCAGTTTAAAATCACCAACTCATTAAAGATGCAGGCTGGTGTATTCAATATTGGTAAGAACCTTTTGGATTTTGGTGTTGGAGCTATAATTGAACAAGCTTCTCCTTTCTCCAGTACAAACATGATCACAACTAACATCTCATTTACTGACAACGGCATACGAAAAGCATTCCCGGCAGGACCTCAAGCTGACTTTATTTTCCCGCTTGGCTCGGCCGACAAATATACACCAGTTACGCTTTCAATTACGGCAAATGGAAGCAATACCGGGAGTATAACCGTAAAACCAGCAAATGAGATACACCCAAGCATTATTGAGGACTCCGAAACAGGAACTCAGATTGTAGATAAGGACAATGCTCTTCAATACTACTGGACGCTTAAGTCCAGCGGGATAACAGGCTTTACCGGCACAGCAACAATGAGGTATATAGATACTGATGTAAAAGTTACTTCACCTTATACTGTTGCTGATTATTTTACAGCCAGCCTAATGGCTGATGGTCTAGGCAATTGGTTAAAGTTTCCTAAAACTGATTTTGATGAGACGAATAAGAACCTGATTTTTAAATTTTCAAATACTGACGATACCGGGATAAGCGCCGATTATACTGCAGGTGCAGGGGATGCGTCGCTTGATGGAGCAATTCCGAACAAAGTTTCTAAATATGAGACAAATAATAATGGCACCTGGGTTACCGGAACTATCTGGACTCCTAATGTTTCAGGTGGACCACGCGGGGCTATTGCAAAAATAAATGCATCTCACACTGTAACTGTTGATGCAGATTATATTGCAGGATATATGACTGAAGTTTTTGGAACATTAAAGCTAAATTCAACAGTCGGACACAGGTTAGGAATTGTAAACGGGAATGGAACCATCTATTCTGAGATAGGCGATCTTCCGGCAGCTGTATATGATAACTTCTTCTCTTCAGCAGGTGGAAAACTTGAATTCGGAGGACTGGCTAAAAATTATGAGTTTCTTGGCAACATTATAGAAGTTAACCATTTAAAAATATCGGGTGATGGAGAGCGTCGATTCCCTAACAATAATCTGATTCTCAATGGTGATCTAACTATTTCAGGAAACGCAGGGCTGCTTGCAATCAACTACTATAATCGCAAATTAAGTGTAAAAGGGAACATCAATCGGACCGGAGGAACCTATGAAGCCGGTACTGGCGCCAATGCTACTATTGCGCTTGCCGGGACATTACCCCAAAGCATTACTGGCTCATTTTCAAATAGCAATGCGCTGAACAATTTGGAGATTAACAACGTAAATGACGTAACCATCTTAAATGATGTTGAGATTGACCGCGAATTAAAACTCTCTAACGGATTAGTAACTACTTCCGTCGGCAGTCTGTTTAGGATAAACTACGGTGCATTTGTTACTCCGGCAACCGGTAGTCCTTTATCGTTTGTTAACGGGGTCCTCACCAAGGAAATGATTACAGGTAACAGCTTTACTTTCCCCGTTGGAAACGCCTCGTTCACCAAAGCACATGGGCCAATTGCATTACTGAATGTTTCCGGACCTGCAGGACTTAACGATTGGAACGCTGCTTACTTTTATGCAAATCCCGATGCAATAGGCTCTACTGCAAGTTTCAACAGTCCTGTTACTACTGTGAGCCATTCAGAATACTGGAAAATTCAGGCACCGACAGGAGGTCAATCCAATATAAGCATCACTTTGGATGGTTCGAGCGACGTTGGAAGCACGATTCCCGACTTAAATAATCTTCGCATCGTTGGTTGGAATACCACAACCTCGAAATGGGATCTGGTAGGAAGTGGAGCAAATATATCCGGTACAAATATTAATGGAACCATAACCACCTCCTCTCCTGTCAACTTTGGTAGCTATTCCTACTTTACCCTTGCATCGACAACGCCTCTCTCGGTCAGTTCTGCTTCCTTTACAAGCCCGTCAGTTGTAAATCTTTGCAACGGCAGTTCTACTACTATGATTGTAGCATTTTCCGGCACAGCGCCCTGGGTGCTGACCTACAAAACAGGAGCCACTACTATTGTAACCCCCGCACTTGCAACAAGTCCATACAGCATTACAGTTACACCATCTGCAACTACGGTTTATACATTAACCGGAATTACTGCAAATGGGTTAGCTGGAACCATTAACGGGACTACTGCTGTAACTGTAAATGTCAGCCCAATCCCAACAATTGTTATTTCAAGTAATGATGCAGACAACACAATTTGTCAGGGAGCGAGCATTAAATTTACAGCCACGGCAGGTTTGACAAACTACAGTTTTAGGATTAACGGTACGATCGTGCAAAACGGCTCCAGCAACACTTACACCACTTCGACACTTGCGTTTGGGACTCAATCAATAGACGTGATTGGAACAAATGCCGGTGCTTGTTCAGCAACGAGTAGCGCCATTGCGGTTTTGGTTAACCCACTTCCTGTTGCTGCCGGAGCCATTACAGGTGCAGCATCAGTTTGCAAAGCCTCTTCAGCAATTTATACGGTTCCCTTAATTGCAAATGCTTCGACCTATGTTTGGACCTACAACAATGGAGCAACTGGTACAAGTACAACAAATTCTATAACCCTGACATTTCCGAACTCAGGCTCAACAACCATTACAGTAAAAGGAAATAATACTTGCGGAGATGGGACTTTATCAACTTTTGCTGTTGCCGTAAATACAGCATCGACGCCAGGAGCTGCGGGAACAATTACCGGTACATCTCAAGTTTGTAAAGGAGGATCTGGTTACATCTTCAACGTGCCAGTAGTAACAAATGCAACAAGCTATATCTGGACCTATACCGGTTCAGGAGCGACTATAAACGGAACTGGCAATAGTGTCACTATTGACTTCTCTGCAGGAGCGACCAACGGAGATCTAAAGGTTGCCGGAACTAATGGTTGTAGTACCGGAACCATATCTGCCAATTATGGAGTAACCGTAAATACACCCCCCACAGTAACTATAACCCCTGTTTCTCCTTCCATCTGTAGTAGTTCTTCCATTTTACTGACAGCATCTCCTACCGGAGGTTCCGGCACGTACTCAAGTCATTTATGGACTGGTACCGGTGCGTCATCCTTAAATAATGGATCCATTCCTGGTCCTTCATTTAGCAACGGCATTGGTGGTTCATACGACCTCACCTACATAGTAACCGATAACCGCGGATGTGTTGGTTTAGCAAATACAACAGTTATAGTGAATCAGGCACCCATTGCAGATGCAGGTCCAGATGCAATTGGAATTTGTACAGGTACTTCGCCAATAACACTCGCCGGTGCAACAGCCGGTGGGTCCTATTCAGGAAACCCAACATGGTCAGGGACCGGAGGAAGCTGGACACAAAATCCAGATCCGGCATTGGCCACCTTTACGCCATCGACTCCTTCAGGAACCACAATTGCTACACTAACGCTAACAGGTGCTAATGGATGTAGTAATACATCTGACACACGTACCATAACCTGGAATAGTTTTCCATTCAACGCAGGCGTGATAACCGGTACTCCAACGGTATGCCAGGGACAGTCGGGAGTAGCATACAGTGTTCCGGCCATTTCGTATGCCACCAGTTATACATGGGCATATTCCGGAACAGGAGCAACTATCACAGGAACTACAAATTCAGTTACAATAACCTTTGAAGCAAATGCCACTGCCGGTAATTTAACCGTTTTTGGGGTAAACACTTGTGGTAACGGGGTTGTTTCGGCTAACTACCCTATTGCTATCACTCCGACGGTAGGAACTCCAACAGCAATAACTGTTTCAGCGGGAGTTCAACCTACCTGCCAGCTCACCAACGGAACCACCACCACAACTTATGCAACCACGGCTACTAACAATACAGGGTTTAATTGGTCACTCAGCAACGCAACAGCCGGAACCATCGGAGCGACCACAGGTTTAATGACCTGGGCGAACGGATTTTCGGGCAGTGTTGATATACGTGTAACAGCCAGCGGCTGTAACGGACCTTCTGCGCAGGTAATCAGAACAGTGACAATCACTCCGACTGTTGGTACTCCGGTTTTTACCCTTGGTGCTACATCAACACGTTGCCAGGGTGCTGCTCCAGTTACTTACGGGGCAACAGCAACAAACAGCACTTCAATCACTTATACATTGTCCGCTGCAGGCTTAAGTTCTATTGTTGCAGCTACAGGAGCGGTGACATGGGATGCAACGTACAGCGGTTCAGCAACCATCACGGCCAGTGCTGCCGGATGTAACGGACCTAAAACAGCAACTCATACCGTAACCATTACACCTACGGTCGGTACCCCGGTATTTACTCTTGGTGCTACTTCAACACGTTGCCAGGGAGCCGGACCAGTAACCTATTCAGCAACGGCTACAAACAATACCGGACTGACATACAGTCTCGATGCAGCTAGTGTTACCGGTGGTAACTCAATCGTGGCCGGAACCGGAGCGGTAACCTATGTTGCCGGATGGAGTGGTACTTCTGTCATCACTGTCAGCGCTGCCGGATGCAACGGACCTAAAATAGCAACTCATACCGTAACAATCACACCAACTGTTGGTACCCCGGTATTTACCCTTAGTGCAACCTCGAATCGTTGCAGAGGCGCAGGTGTAGTAACTTATACCGTAACGGCAACAAACAACACAGGACTCACCTATACACTCGATGCAGCTTCTGTAACAGGAGGCAACACTATTGTGGCAGGGACAGGAGCCGTAACCTTTGTCGCCGGTTGGAGTGGGACAAGTATCATCAAAGTAACAGCAACAGGTTGTAATGGACCATCTACTGCAACTCATACAGTGACCATTATTGGTGATCAGATCTGGACAGGAACAGTAAGCACCGATTGGAATAATCTTGGAAACTGGTCTTGCAGCTTTATCCCTGACCTGACAACAAGCGTTCAAATACCAAATGTGACAAATAAACCTGTTCTTAGCAGTGTACCAATTGGTGCAGCTAAAGATATCGTAATAGCTGTCGGAGCATCGCTAACCGTCACAGGAAACACCCTTCAGATCGCCGGTACCATCACCAATAACGGAACATTTACAGCAACAACGGGAACCATCGAGATGAAAGGCTCTGCCGCTCAAACGATTGGAACAAGTGTTTTTGCTACAAATACTATTGCCAATTTGACCATTACAAATTCCGCAGGAGTCACTTTATCAGGTGCTCTGAATGTTACAGGAATTGTCTTGGCACAGACTGGGGATCTGAACTCGGGAGGAAATTTAACCCTTGTCTCATCAGCAACACAGACAGCACTGATAGATGGTTCAGGGAATGGACAAGTTACTGGAAATGTAACGATGCAGCGTTATCTTCCTTCGGCATTCGGATATAAGTATTTCAGTTCGCCGTTCAGTAATGCAACTGTTGCTCAATTCGGCAGCTATTTAAGTATATCGGCAACGATACCAAATTTCTATTCATACGACGAAAACCATCAAAATGCAGGTGCTGCTATTTCCGGATGGACAAATTACATCACCAGCACAAATCCCTTGAATAAATTGGAAGGCTATGCCGCAAATCTGGGAGCCATCGCAACACCAAAAACAGTGGTTCTCAACGGAACTGTTAACAATGGCAATCAAACAAGGACTCTTTACAATCACAATGGCACCTATACAAAGGGATTCAACCTTGTTGGCAACCCCTATCCTTCTCCAATCGATTGGAAAGCCGCTTCAGGTTGGGCCAAAACTAATATTGATGATGCCATCTATTTCTTTGATGCGAGTGGAGCAGCCGATGAATACTCAGGAATTTATAGTTATTGGGTTAATGGCGTACCAACATCAGACCATTCCTCCATTATCCCATCGATGCAAGGATTCTTTGTGCGTGTCTCCGACGGATCTTATCCTGTTACAGGGTCTCTTGGCATGAATAACAGCGTTCGCACAAATGATTTAGATCCTGTATTTAAGGCAGCGATTTTAGATGATCGAACCATCCTCCGTTTTACAGCAAACTCCGATGGGAAAAGCAGTCTGAACGATGCCGTTGTGATTTATTTTGATCCACTCTCAACGCTCAATTTTGACAAAGAGATGGATGCGTTGAAGTTGATGAATACAGATCTATCTGTACCTAATCTCTATTCAATAACTCCTGATGCGCGTCAGCTTTCAATCAATGCTATGCCTTTACCGGTTGATACTTTAACCAAAATTCCGTTAGGTTTCAAGCAATTAAAAGATGGGTGGATTAACTTTAAAGCAATAAATATCAGTCAGTTACCATCCGATATGAATATTTACCTGATTGACGCCCAGGAAGGGGTTACGCAGAATTTAAAACAAAATCCCAACTATCGACTCTATTTAAAAACTGGTGAATTCAACCAACGATTTACTTTAGTTTTCTCGCTCGCAAGCTTAGTCAAGCCTGTGGTAATCCTCGAAAAAATGTTTACGATCGTCCGATCCGGAGACCAATTGTATGTAAAAATAAATCTGCCGCTTAATACACGCGGAGATCTGTTTGTAACAAATATGGGAGGTCAGACCTTGCTTCGAAAAGATGTTTACGAAATGGAAACCGTTGAGATCAAACAGAACGTTGGCAGTGGCGTTTATGTTGTATCCATGATTTCGGGTAAAAGAACACAGTCAGAAAAAATACTAATACGAAAAGATTATGAATAGCCACATTCAATATGTATTGTCAGGAAGGCTGTTAATGCCTTTTTGTTTACTGATTTGCTTATTAACTACTTTAATTTCAGGTTATGCACAGGAAAAACCGCCAAGGCCAATTGAGGTCAAAATAAAGAGCGTAAATACACTACAAGGACTTAATTTTGGAATTATTGCACCCTCGTCTAGCGATGGCTTTGTAACAATACCACCGTCATTTCCTGGTCCACGAGCTTGGTCTAATGTAGTTCTATTAGCAGGTGGAACTTATTCACCTGCGCTTTTTGAAGTTTTAGCTATTCCTGGAACTTTGATCACAATTGAGTTGCCCACCTCCGTTTTTTTAAGCAATTCACCTACAGGCAGTCTAGAAATAACAGAACTAGTGTCGAGCACTGGATCACCTTTTATTACAACTGGCGATATTACATCTGTATATATCGGTGGAAAACTGAACGTTAAAACTATTAGCTTTCAACCACCAGGAAATTATGGCGGAAGTATTGTGGTTAAATTTACTCAAATACAACAATAATCTTAAAATTATAATCCAATATGCTACAAATAGTTACGTACTACAAAATCAATTACCGGAAATGCTCCACACGCGTTTCCGGTTTTTTGACATTTAGTGCGTATCTACTTGTTCTGTTGACTACTATACCATCCGTTGGTTATGCTCAGAATGAACCTGAATACGACGAAATCTCGGTCTTCTTTAATGTTCAGAAAGTTGGCGGTGCTGACCTATCGGCTGTCATTCGCGACGAAACCGTGTATCTTCCGGTCGTCGATATCTTCTCCTTTCTGAAAATCAAAAATAACCCATCGGCACAACTCGATTCAATCACCGGTTTTTTCATCAATCAACAGTCGACGTATGTCATTGATAAGCAAAACAAAAAAATCACTTATCAGGACAAGGTCTATAACCTTAAGAGTGATGATATCATTCAGACGGAAACAAATCTATACCTTCGTTCCCCACTTTTCGGACAAATATTTGGATTGAATTGTACCTTTAGTTTCAGAAGTTTGTCAGTGATGCTGGATACCAAACTGGAGTTGCCTATTATCCGTGAGATGCGCCAGGAACAGATGCGGGCAAATATCAACAAACTTAAAGGAGAAGTAAAAA
>JAAFHB010000412.1 GCA_010906965.1 Mariniphaga sp.
ATCAGCGCAAACTAAAACCAATACAATTACTCCAGAAAGAGGCGGTTAAAGTCTTTGATAAATGGAATGATAAGATGGATAAGGTTCCGTATTAGTTAAAAATCCTGGATAGACAAATTAGTAAGAGACTTATAATCCTGGATATATTTGGTTTTAATGACTATTTGCGCATGTCGCTTAGTTCTATTTTAATATTTTCATTAATATTCGTATATTTGCTGTGTAATCTTGTGTAAGGTTTTTGTGATTATGGAGAAATATATTAAGATTGGTCAGGCAGCAAAGCTTATAAATGTAAGTACTGAAACGTTAAGACGTTGGGACAAGTCAGGGAAATTTGAGGGTGTCCGCCACCCAATAAATAATTACAGAGTTTACACTGAAAGTAATCTATTGACTTTAGCCGAAGAATTGCAGCTTGAATTACAATATAGTAAACCAAAGCCATTGTCTTTAAAAATAGAGCCTTTCTTTCAGACAAAACATGGGAAATTATATCAGTATGATGCAATAGAGTTTCTGAAAACGCTGGAAGATGAATCTGTTGACTTAATTTTTGCAGATCCGCCTTATAATATTAAAAAAGCTGAGTGGGATACTTTCTCTTCACAGAAAGAATATGTTGAGTGGAGCATGAAGTGGATAAAAGAAGCTCATCGTGTTTTGAAAAAGACAGGTTCAATTTATATTTGCGGTTTTTCTGAAATTCTGGCAGATATAAAATGGTTCTCATCCAGTCTGTTTCAGGGTTGTAAGTGGTTGGTTTGGTTTTATCGGAATAAAGGAAACCTGGGGAATGATTGGGGACGCTCTCACGAAAGTATATTGCATTTCAGGAAGAGCAAAGATTTCATTTTTAACATTGATGAAGCGAGAATATCATACAATGATCATACGCTTAAATACCCGGCCAGAAAACAAGCTGAAACCTCTCAGTTCTCCAATGGCAATAAGAAAAGCTATGACTGGATACCTAATCCATTGGGGGCTAAACCCAAGGATGTTTTTGAAATTCCGACAATTTCCAATGGTTCATGGGAAAAGACAAGTCATCAAACTCAAAAGCCGGTTGAATTATTACGCAGGATTATTTTATCATCTTCCAATCAGGATAGTTTAATTCTTGATCCTTTTGGTGGTTCTGGTACTACCTATGCTGTTGCTGAAGCGTATGGGAGAAAGTGGATTGGAACTGAGTTAGAAACAGAATACTGCTCAATAATCAAAGATAGATTATCTGATAAAGATCAAATCCAAAGAATTTTAACCTGTAAAGATGAAAAGGATTCTCAAAAAAGGAGATCGAAGTTAAGAGGATAGTAAGTGCCAAATATCTTTAGTTACTAATTCAGAAAATGGTTTCATATGCCTGGAAAAAGGTTCTTTAAAGGCATTTGGTGGTGGATCAAGATAATATATTCCTTCAAGTTTCGTTAAAAAATCCGTGTAAACCATGAAAAGACCTGAAACTAAAGTGTAACTTATATTATTGTTCTCCTTTCGTTGTACATCATTGAGGAAAATGCCGATCACTTTTTGATCATGCCCGACAAATCTTTCGAGTAAAATTTTATCAATAAACATTTTGCCCATTCTGTCTTTAGATGTTGTTTTAACCGAAACAACAATTTCTTTTTCATCAAGATGCTTGCCGGTTGATTTGACTTTTTCGAAGGGTGAAAGGATCAAGTCATTTTCACATTTATAAGTCTTTTCTCCTTCATCTGTTTTATAAGGTATTTGGAGAACAGTTTTTTTATTGGCAATGCCAATTTCAGTAAAAATGCATTTTATTAATTCTTCAAATCTGTTTCCAACGTGTTTCCTTGCACTATTCGGATTGGCTAATAGATCAAATCCTGCACCAATAGATTGTTGAATTGTATAAATAACGCTATCAATTAATTCCTTTTCCCAATCGGACCAATTGTCATGTTTCGTTTTTAGTTTTTCAATGATTTCTTTGAATTCAATACATTTATTTTTAAAGTCCTCAGGAGAATAAATAAAAAGTCGTTGATTTAGCGGCCTTAAATATTTTGTTGTTCCTGCAATTAGAGAGGAGTGGATTTTATAACCACTTTTTAATTTGAATTCACTAAGAACATTTGGAAGGTAATCTAACAATCTGACAGTTATATTTTCAAATTCCAACAATGATTTTTTTTGTCCTAGCAGATCTTCATGTAATGACGACATTAATTTTAGGATTAAGTTAGTAAAAGCAGTTCAATACCTTGGTTTATTTGTTTTTGATTAATGAGTCGAGAAAATAGTTTCACTGTGCGATTTCGTCTCCGAAACTATTTTTGTCAAATATAAAAAAAGGAATTTGGTTTTACAGGATAAATTATGAAAAATATCGATTCCGGGTTTTGGGTCTGTGGGGATTAAAAGAAAGGTTTTTTATTTTCTCCCGGCCACATCTTCTTAATGGTCGGGAGAAATAAATGCTATTTGCCTTTTGCAGCATCCTTCAGCTGCACAGAGTCATCGACATTGAAGCCCCAATCGGACAAACGTTTTGGGTTCTTCTGGTTAAGTGCTTTCAGCAATACGCTACTGGCCCGCACTGCCTCGTCGATAGCCGGCAAATAAATGTCGCGCTCGCGATAAGCCTTTTCCATCTGAGCTTTCAGCGCTTCTGCCTCGCGGTGTTTGGCTAATGCGGGCTCAATAGTGGGTCCGAGATTTAACCAATTAATCCCATCAAGGTTCCGAAGCGGCGAAGCGTCGCCATCGGCCTGATGTCTGAAATAAACCTTAGATGCCAAAGTCAGCACCTCTTCCGCATTGCGGGGAATCGTAACTCTACCTGAAGTTCTACTCATATTTGTTTAAATTAAGGGGTTATGAAGGTAAAATTAAACGTAATTTAATACAATTGCAAATATTTTTCCAAAATTATTTTATCTTCCAAATTGGTGAATTTTTAAAGCAGCGGACTGATTTGGAAAAGTAAAAAAGGCTTAGAAATAAATCGGATTAGTTTCTGTTGATCGGACTTTTGAATGCCCCGTCGTCAATCAGTGCAATGCCTCCGTCATTCATTACAATGGCATTGTTAATGTCGTTTTCGGCGAAATACACGTGTACGGAGCCATTGTAATCGTGTACGGAGGCAAATCACACGTGTACGGAGCCAATGTAATCGTGTACGGAGGCAAATCACACATGTACGGAGGGGTGTAAATCAAAATGGGTTCCAGGTGCCAAACGCTTATTAAAACCAACACAACTACTATAGGAAGAGGTGGTTAAAGTATTTACTCAGTTGAATGAATCGACTGATAAAATTCCGTATTAAAAAAGCCT
>JAAFHB010000413.1 GCA_010906965.1 Mariniphaga sp.
TTGGCATTGGCAAAACAAAAACCGGTTGTTCTGGTTTGCAGTTCCGGAACGGCTGCATTAAACTATACACCTGCAGTTGCAGAGGCTTTTTATCAAAATATTCCGTTGGTAGCGGTCACTGCCGATCGTCCCGATTATTGGATTGATCAGGCTGAAAGTCAATGCATACGTCAGGCGAATATCTTCCAGAATTTCACCAGAAAGGAAATAAGTTTACCTTTAGGTGAATCAGATAAAGAACTTTGGTATGCTGCACGGCAAATTAATGAATGCCTGAATCTGGCGGTTTCTGAACAACCTGCCCCTGTACACATTAATATTCCGTTCGAAGAGCCTTTGCATAAACTGGTTCAGATGGATTTGCCTGATGTAAAGGAAATTGAATTGGTAGAAACTAAAAATGGTTTAGAAGAAAACGAGCTTGAACGGTTGATTGAAACGATTAACCATTCGCGAAAAATACTGATTCTGGCCGGACAGCAGAATCCCAATCCCGGACTGGAAAAAGCACTTACTGATCTGACGATGAAATCCGGAGCAGTGGTTCTCCATGAGCATTTGTCGAATCTTGCTGATCCGCAATTTTGTGGAAGCATCGATGTATTGATGGCCGGCATCTTGGATGAAAACATCGAGTCGTACCAGCCCGATTTGCTGATTAGTTTTGGCGGACAGTTTGTCTCCAAGGCACTTAAGCAATTTCTTCGGAAGAATAAACCTGCTCAGCACTGGCACCTAAGCCCTTCCGGTGAACATTTCGATACTTACCAGTCGCTCACAAAAGTCATCAAAATGGAGGCTGTCAATTTCTTTGATGCACTTTCGGATCGTGTTCTGCAAATCGATAAAAGCTACCTTCAATTGTGGAAAAACAAAGAAGCAAAGGTCAATCATCTTCGTGATGAATTTGTTGAGAGCATCGAATTCTGCGACTTGAAAGCTTTTAGTCTGATCGGACAAAAAATACCTGTCAACTCGGTTATTCATTTGGGAAATAGTTCGCCGGTAAGGTATGCACTGATCCACAATCGGGTTGAAAACGCCATTTATTTCAGCAACCGGGGTACTGCCGGAATTGACGGTTGCTTATCGACAGCCGTTGGTTTTGCCAGCAACTCGGATAAAATAAATACCATCATCCTGGGCGATCTGTCTTTTTTTTACGATTCGAATGCCTTGTGGAATAAATACATTGGCCCGAATTTGCGCATCATCGTTATTCACAACGGCGGCGGAAATATTTTTGGCATGATCAAAGGTCCTTCTGACTCACCTGCTTTTGCCGAACATTTTTTAGCTGAAAATACCCGCAAAGCTGAAGTATTGGCCAAAGCATTTGAATTGGATTATTTCAAAGCCGAAAATGAATCCGAACTTACACAAGCACTGGAAGATTTTTATTCCCCAAAACAGCAACAAGTTGCTTTATTGGAGGTTTTTACAGATGCAGAAGTAAATGTGAAGGTGTTTCGGGAGTTGTTTAAACAAGTAAAGGATATTCACCAATTTTAACTCAATTAATATGAACCTGAATATTGATCTCGGAAATATAGAAGGATCTTTTGATGGAATTGCTTCAGATCTTTTACTGCGAAAAGCACTCTTTGTTAATGGCAAAGAAATTAGATTTACGGAAATAGAATTCTACTATTTTAATGATAACCATCAAGATAATTACACCCATAAGCACAAAAGAGATGAAGGAGAATGGCGATTCCATAAACAAGGGCTTGATATTACTTTTCAAGGAGATGAAAAATCTGATGGAGGAATTCTTATACGAGGAATTTGTGTAGATGGGAAATATATAAATGGTCCGATAAATGTCGTTAGTAAAATGTTTGAACTTTTTGGAAAGATTACTACCGATAGTAGTTTAACTTTATCGGATTCATCATTAAGAAATAGTGAAATACAAAAGACTCACAGACACTTACCGAATAAGATTAATAATACCGATTTCCAGTTCAGATTTTATCGTTATTTAACTGATATAGATTTCTGGGAGATACCTAAATCAACAAAAGATCAAATAAAGCAGAACTTGGTAAAAGTATGATTTCAGACAACCAAACAAATAAGATATACTTTTCCGAATTGCTCAAAACGGATTTAAGATTTACGGAGACTTGCAATCAGATTACCGGAACACTGGATTTGTTTGGGGTAAAATACGAATTTCTGCAAAAAACAAAAGACATTTGGGCTCGGGATTACATGCCTATTCAGGTTTCTATGGACAAATTCGTTGAATATCGCTACGATCCTGATTATTTGCAGGGAACGAAAAAACAAACGAAAGAAGAAGGACGGGAAATAAAAACCTATCCCGATATTGTTTGTGATGCACTCAGTCTCAAAACCATAAAAACGGATATTATTCTGGATGGTGGGAATGTGGTAAAATCCCAAAACTATATTATTCTGACTGATAAAATTTTTACAGAAAACAAACATTGGTACGACAAAACCAGTTTGGTAAAACAATTGGAAGCATTGTTTGAAGTTGAGCATGCTGTATTGATTCCATGGCCTAAAGTCGAAGAATATGGCCATACTGACGGAATGCTTCGATTCATTGACGATGAAACTGTTCTAATCAATGAAATTGAGAAAACTCCAACTTTAGAAAAGAGATTGAAGGATCATGGATTAAAATGGGAATATCTTCACTTCGATGTTAAAAAGCCAGATGAAGAAATAAATTGGGGTTATATAAACTTTCTCCAAACTAAAGACATTATTTTGCTACCTAAGTTCAATATCGAGGAGGATGAACAAGCATTTGAAAAAATGAAGATTTATTACCCGGAATATGCCCGGAAAAATAGAATTGTACAGGTCAAAATGAGTGATATCATAAAACATGGAGGAGCATTGAATTGTATAAGTTGGACGATAAAGCACCAATATGAATGATAAATAAATTGTTTAACAATGCATTCCCGTATTTCGATCATCATAAACGGAACCGTTGATCATGTATACTTCCTTTGCGTGATGTCGAAAAATATCGCGCTTGCCAAGTTGTTTGAAGAAACAAAAAGGCATAGTAGCAGGGGGATTAAAACTAAAGGATTACATTACAACAAATTTGCATGGCAGGGTGGGTATACTGGATGTTTTGGATGGTAAAAAAAGAATAATAAAATCAAGAATCTTTTGCAAGAGTTAAGAAAAGAAGGGAAAATATTTTCTCCGGAACATGGGGTCTGGGAGAAGAATATCGAGATTTAGACGAGATTTAGACGAGATTTGGACGAATATCATTGATTTTTAGTAATATAAATAATC
>JAAFHB010000414.1 GCA_010906965.1 Mariniphaga sp.
CGATCAGTGCCGCAATATTGCGCTCGATATGCGTTATGCCCTCTTTATCATCGATAAATTTGCTGGTGCCGGGTATTTACTGAAGGAGATGGAGATTGTACGCTAGTAATACACAAAAGAAGTATAAAAGAATTGAATCCTTGCCAACGGATAATTGTACCTTTAGATTTTAAAATTAAAATATGGGAACAGATATAAGATGGGAACAGCGCTTCTCGAACTATGTAAAAGCGTTGGACAAATTAAGTCAATCAGTTAAATATATCAATCACAATCTTATTGAAGATGAGGCATTAGAAAACGTTTTATCAGAAATGATAAAAGAAGGACTTATACAGCGTTTTGAATACACGCATGAGTTAGCCTGGAATGTAATGAAAGACTATGCAGAATATCAGGGAAATCCAAATGTGGGAGGCTCCAGAGATGCTTCCAGAGAAGCCTTTCAATTGAATTTGGTCACAAATGGTCAGGTATGGATGGATATGATAGGTAGCCGAAACAAAACATCACACACTTACAATGAGGCAACTGCAAATGAAATATATTCTAAAATCCTAAATGAATATTATCCTGCTTTTCTTGAGTTCAGCGTTGTTATGGAAGAAAAAAGAACTGGTAAACAACTAAACCTTTTTGATTAATGACAAATACAGGGTTGAATAAGGACGTGATTGAAAAAATCAAAGGAGTTTTTGCTTTGCACTCAGAAGTAGATGAAGCTGTATTGTATGGCTCTCGTGCAAAAGGAACTTATAAGCCAGCTTCGGATATAGATCTAACCCTGATTGGGAAGAGCTTGAATTTAACCATTCAACAGAAAATCGAAAATGAACTCGATGATTTATTGTTGCCTTACAAGTTTGATCTTTCAATACACCATCAAATAACCAACAAAGATTTGATCGCTCATATTGAAAGAGTCGGTAAACCATTTTTTGTGAAACATTAAAACTTCATGGTGTATCCATGCAGGTTCAATGAAATGTATCTTTATCTTAAATTCTGAATACTATGCAAGAAAATCAAGATGACATTTTCGATGATGAAATAGATGAACCAGACGATTTATCAGGAGATCGGAAGATTTATACTGAACAGGGGGATCCGGAAGTTGAATCATTGCATAAGCGATATAAAAGAGGACGACTGAACATTCAACCTAATTTTCAGCGACAGTTTGTCTGGGACAAAGTAAAAAGCAGCCGTTTGATTGAATCAGCACTTTTGGATATTCCTATACCGATAATCTATCTGTCAGAAGACAAGGATGGAAAAGAAAATGTAATTGACGGACAGCAAAGATTAACCGCATTCTTTTCCTTCATTGACGATAAACTTCCTGACAATTCTGAATTTAAATTAACGGGGCTAAATGTTTTTAGGGAGCTCAACGGGAAGAAGTTTAATCAACTTTCAGAAGAGCACCAAGATAAAATCATGACTTATAAAATCAGAGTAATAAAATTTAAAAAGGAATCAGATAGTGATTTGCAATTTGAGATTTTTACCCGGTTAAATACAGGTTCTGTTCCACTTAACGATCAGGAATTGCGTAATTGTGTTTTTAGAGGAAGATTTAACGACCTGATAAAAGAATTATCACAAGACAGTAATTTCAAAGACCTATTGGGCATTGAAAGATCGGATAGCAGAATGAAAGACAGGGAACTTGTTTTACGTTTTGCTGCATTCCAATTTAACACATATTTAAACTACAATGCCCCCATCAAAAAATTTCTGAACAATACGATGGAGAAATATCAGAATATTTCAGCAGCAGATGAGTTGAAGTTAAGAGATACATTTAAAAACACTATAAGTATTATCAAATCATTATTGGATAAGAATGCCTTTAAAAGATTTTATTGTGGCGTTGAAAAAAATAAGAGCGGTAAATGGGAAACTAAACAATTTAATGTATCACTATTTGACATTTTAATGTATTCATTTGCCAGAGAGGATAAGAATACGGTGTTACAAAATCTCGATAGAATAAAGGAAGCACTAATTGACCTGATGACGAGTGATCTGGACTTTATTAACTCAATTGAACTTTCAACAAGCAGTAAAAAGGCTGTTACAATCCGTTTTGATAAGTGGCGTCTTACACTTCAAACTATCCTTGGAATCGGCACTAAAGAACCAAGATGTTTTACCTATGCTCTTAAAAAAGAGTTATTTGAAGAAAATTCTACTTGTGCAATATGTGGCAATAGAATCATAAATATTGATGATGCAGCAGTTGACCACATTGAGCAGTATTGGACTGGTGGAAAAACTATTCCTGAAAATGCACGATTGACGCATCGTTATTGTAACAATGCCAGATCAAGAATTGAGTTATTCGAGGATGGATCGAACAATATAGCTCACCTAAATTCAATTAGCACTAAACCGAGTAATAACATACAATTCAGCGCATTCAGCGGGCCGGAAACAACGGAATATTCAGAAAACACAGTGCACAAGAAAACCATCAATAACCCTATAGTAAAGGATGAAAGAAAATATAAGTTTTTTGAACAGTTTTTATCTGTCTGTAATCAGAAGACCCACATATTTAGTAAGATATCTCCACAAGGATATCAGAATTGGATACGTGCGGCGAATGGTAAAATGGGGTTCGCTTGGGTAATTCATATTTCAAGCGAGACAGCAAAAGTTGTTTTTTATCTTAACTCAACTTCGCCCGAAAAAAACAGAAATCGAATTAATTACTTATTCTCCCGAAAGGAAAAAATAGAAGAACGATTTGGAGAATCATTTGATTGGCATACCAAAGACAGTCTTAAACAACCCTGTTTTAGGACTTTTGATTCGATCGGTGGTATGGATAATGAGGATCAATGGCCAACTATTCAAAATGATTTAGTTGAAAAATTGATAAGATTTGAAAATGCAATAAGTCCTTATATTACAGAAATATCGAAAACAAAAGAAACTAAAACTGTTGAAGAACATTTATGAGATTCTTCCAAAGAAATTAAGGAATTATTTGAAGATCTTAATGAAAAAATACTTGCTTTAAACTCTGAAATTAAAAGGTACACTACAAATGACAATATTTTATATAAAACATCTCTGATTTTTATAGAATTAAAGGTTCAAAAAAACAATGTACGCCTTCTACTTAGATCAAAAAACAACGAGATAAATGATCCTAAGCATTTAACAGAAATTGTACCCAAAAGCAGCGATTCGGCTTAAAAAAAAACTTGTTGAAAATTAATTAGTTACGGTATGTTGGAAAATATTTTTTTCCGGCTAATTTTGCATGGTGGGAA
>JAAFHB010000055.1 GCA_010906965.1 Mariniphaga sp.
CCCACCATGCAAAATTAGCCGGAAAAAAATATTTTCCAACATACCGTAACTAATTAATTTTCAACAAGTTTTTTTTTAAGCCGAATCGCTGTTGAATTTGGAAACCAATTAGCGGACTAATCGTTATATAAAGTTTGATTTTAAATTTTAAATGTCTGTACATCTCCATGGTGTGATATCCTGGAAAACAGAATGTCTGAATTTAGTATAAACCTTGTAATTAATGAACAAAATGAAAAATTCAATTTTTAGTTTTATTGTGATGTTTTTAATCGTATCATGCGCTACAACTGCAAAATTTCCGGTATCAAGCGTAACACCTGCTGCTCAAATAACGGCTAAAATGAAAAAGGACAAGAACAAAAATTACGCAATTTCTGTTACTGCAAATTATCTGGCAAGTGTTGAACGACTTCAAACGCCAATGAAAACCTATGTAGTTTGGGTTGTAACAGAGAATAATGGCATTAAAAATATTGGACAACTGAACAGTAATAATCCTAAAAAATCGACATTGCAAGCAGTAACGCCATTTCATCCAAGAGAAATATTTATAACTGCGGAGAACGAAGGTAATATATCGTATCCTTCAGGTATTGAGATTTCACGAACTAAACTTTAAAGTATATCTTAATTTGCAATTTTTAGTTGGTCAGTATGTTGAAGCTGCGTTAGCCAGCGATACATTGCCTTTTTCATTTACTTATTTCTCCATCTTGTTGTCTCGAAAAAACCGGATTACAATGTTTTTTTTGCTAACATTGCATATAGACTAGACAATATGAATATCAAAGGAAATAAGTTCGGAATATTCAAAGGGGTTTTTACACCCTCCATCCTCACAATTCTTGGTGTAATCATGTACCTGAGGTTACCCTGGATTGTGGGGCAGGCCGGTCTGCTGGCAACCTTAGGAATTATCTTTGTTGCTCATATTATCTCAGTTAGCACCGGACTAAGTGTTTCATCTATCGCGACAGATAAAAAAGTAGAAACCGGAGGAACCTATTTTATCATTTCCCGCAGTCTTGGTCTTCCTATAGGTGGCACGCTTGGTATTGCCTTGTTTGTTGGTTTATCATTCAGTGTAAGCCTTTATCTCATTGGATTTGCCGAGTCTTTGCTCACTTCTGCGGGCATCGAAGCAACCCTTAACAACATTCGGATTGCAGGAGCATTAACCCTATTATCGGTTACAATCCTCACCTTCATTAGTACCAGCCTAGCCCTAAAGACCCAATTCATTATTCTGGCTGTCATGTTGCTCTCGCTTGTTTCCGTCTTTTCAGGTAAGCATGAGTTTGCACCTGTGGTTCCGATGGTGGAGACGGTAACCGGATCCCTACCCTGGATTGCACTGTTTGCTATTTTCTTTCCGGCTGTAACCGGTTTTGAGGCTGGAGTATCTATGTCGGGTGATCTGAAAGATCCGAAAAAATCAATTCCAAAAGGGACGATTGCGGCTATTCTGATTGGATTAATCGTTTATATAGCGCTAACATTATTCTTCTCCCTTACCGTGAATCGGGAAATGTTGATGGATCCAACAATTCTTTTTAAGATATCTCTTTATTCTCCGATTGTCGTCGCCGGTATATGGGGTGCCACGCTTTCATCGGCACTTGGAAGTATTCTGGCAGCACCACGAATACTTCAAGCTACGGCAATTGACAGGATTACTCCAAAAATATTTGCAAAAGGTTATGGAGCCGGGAATGAACCAAGAAATGCCTTGATGCTTACATTTGTTATCGCATTTGTTGGTATTATGATTGGCGACCTGAATGTTATTGCACGTGTAGTCACCATCTTTTTTATCATCACATATGGTTTTCTTAATCTTACCTGTGCCATCGAAACACTGGCTGGTTCCGATTTCCGACCAAGCTTCAGGATTCCAGGATGGATTAGTTTATTAGGTGCAGCAGCATGTTTTATTGTAATGATTGAACTTGACCTTGTGGCAATGATCGCCGCTTCAGTCATTCTGATTACACTGTTCTTATTTTTAAAAAGGAAAGAGCTATCGCTGCAGACTGGCGATACCTGGGGTGGTTTTTGGTTATCGGTTGTAAAACATGGATTGTCAAAGTTGTCGGCCAAACAAGGTAACGATAAACGAAACTGGAGACCCAATATTATTTTATTCAGTGGAGGCGTATCGGCAAGGCCACATCTGATTAGTATGGGGCAATCCTTGGTTGGTAAACTCGGAATTTTCACCAACGTCGAACTTTTTCAGCGGAGAAGCGAAAAAGATCTTTTCATTAAATCGGTTGAGGCAATTACAACAACCGACAGCCATGGGAATACTGTGTTTACACGTCGCCTTTTATGCAAAGACATTTATGAAGGGATGGATACCATCAGTCGTGTTTATGGCTTTACAGGATTCGAACCCAATACTATTTTAATGGGTTGGAGCAAGAATAGCAATGATCCCGAAAAATTTATCGGGATGGTAAATAATCTTGAAGCCCTCGATTTTAACCTGGTTTTCCTTCATTACATTTCTGAAGCAGGATTTGGGAATAAAACAAATATTGATTTGTGGTGGAACGGCACAAGTGGAAACCTCGATTTTGGCATCACCCTTATTAAATTCATGACCTCAGACCCAGGCTGGAGACGTATAAGAATCAGGATTCTCTTAATCAATAATGAAAGCAGCATTGGCGACCATCTCCATCAAATCATCCGGCAGGTGCTCGACAACCATCGCATGTACGGTAGTATTAAAATTATCAATAACAATATTGAAAAAAAGCCAACTGATGAAATAATCAGGTTCTATAGTCAGAATACCGACCTTAGTATTTTAGACTTTGCGGTTAGCGGGGAAATATCTCCGATGAGCAATTATATGAATTTGAGTCAATTGTTATCCATGTCAGGTACCTCGCTGGTCATTCGCGCTGGTAGTACATTCGAAAGAGTTGGGTTGCCGGTAAATCAGAAATTTCAGGCAAATGTTGATTTTGATGATCAGAAAACTACATTATCAATTAATGACAGGCTCACCTTACCGGATATAGAAATTCTTGCCAGTGAATTATCCCGTATTGCCGGGGACTATGAAGAAATGCACCAAATATTTGTGCAGCAGCCGTTAGGCGAAATGCAAATGAATTTCAAAAAAACACTGACGCGTATAAGCGAACTCAATGAATCGATATTCCGCTCGTTAGAACAAATGCTGAAAGAAAAAAAAAGATATTATAAATACAACCGCCTTCAGTAAATTGCATAGCGACTATCTATTACAGACCGATGGCCTTATTAATTCCTGTATGAATGAGTTGCTGCCTTTGTTAAACAATCAAATTAATACAGCCACTCATTTCTATTTGATGGAATCAATAAGAAGGCTTGAGCAGATTCCTGAAATGGTTATTGTAAAGTACGATTGGCATGAGTTTAAGGCTAAAAAAAATGACAGATTCTTTACTCGACTCCTTAAATTTAAAAAACGTTCAATAGCCAGGCTCTTTCACAAACAGGTCACCCGCAAAATACCTTTTTGGAAACCCTCGGCATTCTATCTTTATCAAAGAAGAGTAGTATTCAATGATGAATTACTTCAACGCATTGGTATTGCGTCATTCGATTATTTCAAGTCTATTCGTCAGAATCTTGCGCAAATGAATGAAATCATATTAAATGCAAAAGAGTTTTCACCAGGGAAAGCATCACTTAATTTTAATCTTGATGAGGAAAGAGCAAAATTGGCATCGTTCGTCCAAAAAACGCAGAAGCAAATCGATCAAAGTATTACCAATACGATACTTCATTCGTTTAATGATTTGTTTCTGAACTTTGAAAAAATTAGCTCAAACTTAAGTAATCCTGAAACAGATACAAATCTTAAAACCTATAAAAAGATTTTTAAAAAGAAACATACTTTAAAAGCAGATGATGGTCAGGCACATGCGATTCTTCCCAGGAACCTGACGTATTATCTTAATATGATCCATGCTGGTTTTATTCTTAATGCTCTTAAAGTACGGATAAGTACTAAACTGGCAAAACAATCCGATGAGCTGGAAATCAGAATCACAGACAGAATTCTTGCTCCTTTGGATAAGATTAGAAAAGTTGCAGAATCAATAGGCAATGAGACTGAATCTATTCGAAATATAGATTTTATTAAAAACCTTGACGTTTCATATGTATTTGATTTGCAACTTGATTTCCGGATGGTCTTCCGTGATATCCAGAATATGATTCAGGAGCTGCCCATAGAGGTTGAAATCAGCAAGCCGGAGTTTATCCGGGATATTGAAAAAGGGAGCTTCACGGACCATGACTTTGATATTTTTGAATTTCAGAAACATGCGGATTTCTATGTTGGCAAAGAATTGATTAATAATTTGCGCATCGAAATGGATAAGACAGGAAAAAAGTTCAATGTTGTGCTGAATAACATTCTGGATATCATTCATTTTACAGTTTTCAATCTTGAAAATATTTTTCACTCCGAAGTAAACGGCAAAAATCATGAAAATATAATTCTGCGTAAATCTCTCATAGATGAACTGATCGTCAGGATTGAGCATGAGCAGACGACTTCCTTTGAAATTTACCAACAAACTGTTGAGCGAATGAATACTTTGCTTGCAGAATCATTTGAACTTGTTAATAATCAATTGTTAGCTGGTTCAATCAACGTAAGAGATAATAAGCACCGTTCGGCAAACAAAATTTTTTCGACGTTATCTGGTAGCTTTATTAATTCCTGGTTGTTCCTGCGGAATCAATGGGTTAGTTTAATTTACAGGCGGAGTGAGGGGATGCTCCTTGCAAAACGATTATCATCTTTTGAGAAGGAGCATAAAATCAGCAATCAGGCCATCCATGAATTATTGGAAACATTATCACCAAATGACGAAGTCCTAAAACAAATACCTTCGTAATACTCCAACTTATTTGCAGGCAATTCAACCATTGACAAAGAATTATGGGTTGGCATGAAAAGTCCTGTTGCTCAGGCTGACAGAGCTGTAAAGCGTTATCAGAAGGGATTTGGCGGCGCGTTGCTAATTACAGGCGAACGTAATTCCGGAAAATCAAGTCTCTCTAAATTTATTGCGAAGGAACATTTTTCTGAATCGCAATGCTATATTATCAAAGCCCCCCTGGCGGGATCTGTATTAAAAACGGAACTTTTCGAGGCAATAATAGACGCCACAAAAAGCAACCTGGTGATTAATACACTCTTCGATACATTACCCAAAAACCAGGTTTTTATCTTCAACGACTTCGAATTATGGTGGGAAAGAACTCCGGAAGGAGCCAGGGCAATGGATGAGATTTTATCATTTATAGAAGAATATGGGAAAAAGCACTTTTTCATTATTAATTGCCGTTCGCAGTCTTATGATTTTTTAAATCGACTTTATAGTCTTGACAAGTATTTCCTTGCCCATGTTGTTTGCAATCCTTTCGATGCCCTTGAACTGAAAGAAATGATTCTGCAAAGACACCGGGCAGGCGGGCTTCATTTCATGCTAAATGGAAAAGCGGAAAAAGATTTTAATGCATATGACTATGCAAAACTCTTTAACAAATATTTTAACCTGAGCGGCGGAAATCCCGGTTATACCATAAGATCATGGATAAGCAATATACTTGACATAAACGGCAAAATCTTTAACATTAGGTTTCCTGTTGTTCCGGATACAAGTCGGCTTAAAGAGTTAAGCAATGATAACTGCCTGTTGATTCTACAATTTGTCTTACACAGACGATTAACCACCAGTAAATTGTCAAGGGTACTTCGTGAGGAGGAAGGAAAAGTTGGAAAACTAATCGGCGAAATGCTCAGAGCGGGTCTTGTTGAAGAGAAATTCACCGGTGTATATGCTCTTAATTTTCATTTGGAACCCTTCCTCGTTGAAGAACTTAAGCACAAAAAATTATTATAAATGATGACAATAATTTACATAGCTGTTGGAATTGGTTTATTTTTCCTTATTCGTTCCCTAAACAAGGCATTGCATTCTCTTGCATCAGGTAAAAAAATGTTCGGATTGACACTGCAAGTATTTCCATTATTCGAGTTGATTGTTTGGATTGCTTATGCATTGTGGGTTACCAGAAAGCTTTTAGGAAATTGGAATGAATATAGGTTGATTTCAATGGCAATAATCTTCATTCCAATTCTTTTGATAAGCTGGTATTTTCTAAGAGATTTTATGGCTGGAATTGTTTTAAAAGCCGAAAAACCTTTTACAATCAGCCAGTTAATAAAAACACGAAATTTCGAGGGAACTATCAAGAAGATTGGTTCACGGTCAATTGAAATTGAATCAAAACAAGGGCAAATATCGAGAGTCCCATTCAGTCGACTAACCAACAAAATCTATAGCATTCAAACACCTGAGGCAAGCATAAGAAGTCATGAACTTCTGCTTCAAATCTCGTCTTCCTTAAAGATTGAGGAAACTAAGAAAAAGTTGATCACTGAATTATTTCTCCTGCCCCAGGTATCGGTTAATCACACACCAAAAATTAATATTGTAAAGGAAGGAAAAAGTCACATAACTTATAGAATTAGTTATCACACATCCGATCAGACACATGCAGCTTTGGTCAATCAATACTTAAAGAATAAGTTCGAAAAACAATCATGAAATAGGTAAACAGTTTGGTTTCACATCCGATTTTGATGCTTTTATTCATTTTTCAGATAACCGTTCCGCCCGAAACCCGCTTCTATATATTGCTATGGTGTTGTGATTTAGTATTAGAATATTTTGATTTATTGAACTGTTCTTCCAGCTCATTTTCTATGTCTGCAGGGTTTGTCAAAGGCATATTATTTGCATTCAGGTTGTATTCTAAAAGTTGAGATTTTTTTAATTGGTTAATTTCGGGAAGTTTGGTTCTATTCGTTGTTTCTACATGTTGCCCTTCTCCATCAATAATAATGACTTTTGGCAGGAATACCCCTGTTCGACCAATAAACTTATCCATTATATTTACTGCATCATCAAATTCCTCACGGGAAGATCTGCCAAGGGCTTCGTACCGATATAATTCTTTACCATCCCATGTGCTAATCTTTGCATAGCTTTCAGATATTTTATCATCAATACTTGATTCATCATTTAAAGTATCATGTCCTGATGGCATTAAAAGTACTTTACCGCCGCCACCTTCAACATTTACAGCGTATCTTGGAACAGTTATTCCTGAAATCCAACCTTGAAGATGTTTCATATAAATTTTGCCTATTTGGATTGGCGCTATAAAATGAACAATTCCCTTTTCTTTATGGCACTGTAAAAGATAGTAAGGATGTATTCCAATCCAAAACATTCTCCTGAAAGTTTCTGCCAATGTTTTATAATAGTCGTTCACATGATTTAATAATACAGTCTGATTTCTTATAGTAAAGCCGTGATTGCGAATTTTTTTTACTGCAAGTGCCAAATCTTCTGTAATTTCATGGTGATGATTGATATGAGTCATAAAATACACATATTTTTCATCACCGTTATTCCGTTTATTTGCAGATTCATTGATTAATTCAAGCAACTCATCGGTAATTCCCATTGGCATTACAACCGGAACACGAGTAGCAATTCTTAAAACCCGAAGGTGAGGAATACTGCTTAATTCTTCCAAAATATATTTAAGACGGCTTCTGCTAATCATAAGAGCATCCCCGCCAGTTATAAGTACCTCGTTGATGTTTTTATTAAATCTTATATAAAACAATCCTTTGTTTATCTCATTTCTGTTTACATCAACTGAACCGTCTAATGATTTTGCCCTCTGGCAATGAACACAATAAGATGCACAACTTGTATTTTCGGCTACGAAAAGGGCAACTCTGTTAGGATACCGCTGGTAAGCAGCGCCATAACTCCTCGTTCCTTCTCCCATTGAACCTTCTAACCCTGTATCAGGGAATAAAAGGTTCGCTGGTGTAGGTACACTTTGCCAGAAAATTGGATCCAGGCGATTTTCAGACTTTTCGCCAGGTAACATCGTTGGATGGAATGGATCGGCCTGCATTATTGTAGCATAATATGGTGTAATCCGCAATGGTTCTTTACCTTCGCTCCGCAAGGCGACTAAAGTCCTTTCAATCTCATTTTCCTGAAATTTATTTAATTTAATAACCTGTTTTAGCTGTTCGATATTACGAATAGAATTTTTTATTTGCCAGGTTGAGTCATTCCATTGTTCTTCAGTTACATCTTTCCACAACTCAATTGTGTTATACTTTCTTGGTTCGTAGAATATTTTACTTTTTATCTGCATCGTGCTATATATTATATGATTAATATTAATCATAATGTGAAATCTTTTAATTCCTGTATCAAGATTACTGCATCTTAAGCCTTAATGTTTGCCGGGGCATATCGGTATCGTGCATTATGATATTTGTAAATATACTCAATTATCCTTAAAGTATATGTAAAAAGAATCTGATTGTGGCATCCGGTATTTTTGCCCGGATCATTTCGGGCAGCAGCTTAGCTGATCGTCATGAATTAAATAAAATCTCCTGGACTGATGGTCTTTACCAATTTCTGACAATATTTTTGTTTGGCTTCCTTAAAGGTTTTGAAATAGTCGTTAGTAAAGTTAATGACAGGTTTGTCCAGATATAGCTAAAAAATTTGTAACTTTATGTCGAATTATAAAAGAATCCGATTATTCATGATGTATTGTCAGCGATGTTGATAAAGCCTTTTTATGACTTTTTGAAAGCATATTTCCAAAAGTCATTACCAAAATAGTAATGAAAATTGTCTGAGTTATGAGACCTTCATTCACAAAAGGCAACATTAAATCATTGGGGATACTTAAAAACAACAAAATTGTAATAAGCCCCCGGGGAGCAAAATAAAAAAGTGGAATCAAAGGTTTATGAATGATTAATTTAAAAAATATACCTCTCAATAAAAAGATGCAAAGGCAGATTGAAGTAGAGATAATCAGGTTTTGGAGGTTTATTAAATCAGCAATTGGAGTATAAAACCCAAATATGAGGAAAAAAAACGACCGGACAACAAATGTCAATTCCCCTGTAAACTGTTTGAACGCTTTTAAGCTTATGTTGAATTCGTGAAAATCAATTCGCTTTTTAATGAATTTGGTTTGAAAAAATTGATTGTTATTCAATATTAACCCAAAAATAAGGACAACAATCAATGATGGCCAATGAATTAGTTTAGCCAATACAAAAAGTAAAATCACAGAAGTCAATATAATTACATACTTCACATGGTGAGCAATTTTATGCAACATGTAAGCCAATCCTGCACTGATAAATACCGAAAAAATAATGGTGGCAATTACTTCAAATGAAAAGACCATAATGCCTGCACTAACCGGCAACTGATTGAATAATACAAAGTCAAAAAATAGAATACCAATTATATCAGATATTGAACTCTCATATACAATGAATTCCCTGTCGTTATCGCCAAGATGAACAGATGATGGGATTGCGACCGCACTGCTTATAATGGCAAAAGGGATGGCATTCAGTAACGATATCCGGAGGGAAAAATTGAATTGGTAATAAAGTAAAGCCGAAAATAGCATGACAAATGACAGAAACAATAGGGTTGCAGAGGAAAAGGATTTAATGATTAAGCCTTTTTTCTCCGCACTAATTGTCAGGTCTAAGCTACCTTCAAGGACGATTAAAATCAAACCCAAAGTACCCATTATGGGTAAAAGTATGGATAGATCAGGGATTTTCAGTTCGTAGTAGGTCGTAATAGAGCGCAAAGCTAAACCCGTTATCATTAATAATATAACACTCGGAATTTTCGAATATTTACCTGTCACCTCAAATACATAGGAAACTAAGATGATAAGGCAAAACGTTAAGAGAGCATAATAAATCATTGTGCTATTTTATTTTCAGACAAAAAATCAACTAAAGATACCATTTTATCAGTCCAACCTTTATACTTTCATCCATAATCAAATTACTGGCCCGTTTTTGTATTCTGTTGGATTGATCCCTGTTTTCGATTTGAAGACGCGACTAAAATAAAAGATCGATTCGAAGCCTAAACGATACGAAATCTCTTTAATACTTAGGTTCGTATTGATCAGCAGGTCTTTGGCTTGTCGTATTCGCAACGAGAGGTGGTATTGTCCGGGCGAGATTCCGGTATATGCTTTAAACATCTTCCGGAAAATGGAATAATCAATATTTAAATCGGCGGCAAGTTTTTCGATATTCATGTTTTTGCCGATATTCTCACGGATAATCAGACATGCTTTTTGTATCGTAAGCTCAATTTGTTTCCCTTCGAAGTTTTCGTTTTTTTTGATTGAAATGATTGTACTCAGGATGTAAACCACAAGTCCTGAGCAAATTTGCTGATAACCTGTTTTCTCCATGTCGACGAGGTTAAACAACTCGTGAAAACTTTGTAGGAGCAGCTCCTTAAAACCGATATGATAGATTGGATTTTTGCCGGCGAAAAACTCATTCTGAAAAATTTGATCGGCGAAAGTCCCATTGAATCCCACATAATGCTCTTTCCAGCCCGCTTTTGAGGGACGGTACCGGTGCCACATTCCCGGAAACACAATAATCACGGAACCTTCTTTTACGGGGTATTTCCCTGTTCTGGTTTCCAGTATCCCCTCGCCACTAGTGATGTAATTGATTTGGAATTCGTGCAGAATCCTTCCGTTTTCCCAGCTAAAGCTGTATTCTGAAGGGTGTCCTGGAGGAGGATAACACGCTCCGGGCAGGATGTCGGCACAACCGGCCACATTAATATACAATCCCCAATTTTTATCCTCGATGCTTTTCGTCGTATATTTGAAGAAGTCTTCCATTACAAATTAATAATCAAGGATAAAAATATAAGGAATGCAAAGATATTAATACTAAAGAATTACTCTTTCTCGAACATGGATTTGTCAGCTCCGCAAATTGGACAGACCCAGTCATCCGGAATATCCAGAAATGAAGTTCCTGGGGCAATTCCTGAAATGGGATCTCCTTTGGCGACTTCGTATTCGTAATGGCACAATTGGCATTGCCAGACTTCTGCCTGTTGTTTTACAGTTTTGGTAATGGCTTCTATTTCCCCTTTATCGATGTAGGTTGGAGCATTTTTGGGCGAATAACCTTTTAAAACTTCGCGGTAATAATTATAGGTAAGCGATTTGCCTTTTTCTTCAATCATTCCGTTATCAACGACCTCTCCTATGAAAATAATGTGGGTATCAACTTCATAAGACTGGGTCACCTTACATTCGAACCAGGCAACTGATGAATCGGTAACGATGGGAACCCCTAATTTTCCGGTGATGTAATTGACTCCGGCGAATTTATCGAAATCGCGGCCACTTTTGTAACCAAAATTTCCGATTAGAGAAGAATTTGCTTTTTCGCTTAGTACTGAGAAAGCGAACACACCGCTTTGCTTGATTAAACCGGCGGTGTAATTGTCTTTATTGCAACTTATTGCAAATTGGGGTGGATTAGCGGTTACCTGAAAGAGCGTATTGGCAATATAGCCACCTTTGGTATTGCCTGACTGAGTCGTTACAATGTACAACCCATAACTAATTTTAAAGTAAGATTCGATGTTCATTTTTTTCAGATTAAAGGTATAAGTAAATCATGGAATTAAAATATTTTGCATTAGGCGACTAAGTTAATGAAAAATTTATTTGCCGAATTACTTGTGTGTACAAGTAATTAAATGTTTCGCGTGATAAATGCCAGGGTTGGCATTTTGAGTGATGTTACTAATAAGATAATGATGAACTTCTCCAGTTTCATTCCTTGAAATCCAACTAATAGTCAAAACTGATCTGAAAACATTCAAATATGATTAGATCGTATTACAAAAAAGATTAATTACTGCATAGATTTGTCAACAAACTGATATTGATAATTTGACTCAGATCAAACGATATTCTTAAAATATTGTTTTTAAATTTTAAAATAGGATAGTTTAACTAAGTTCATTTTCAATAAATTATTGCAATCTAAATATTTTTTCAATTTTTTAATTACTAATTAAAGCTTATGTATTTATGAAACCAATTTATCTAAGTTTTTCGCCAGGAAGAAAATGGGTAGGAAAATTCCTTTCCATGGTTCTTTTAATGGTATTGCTAACAGGGATGGCTTTTGCACAGCAAAAGACAGTCACCGGGAAAGTATCTGATGAGACAGGTGTCGCTGTTCCGGGTGCTACAGTAATTGTTAAGGGAACGACAATTGGTGCCGTCACTGATATGGATGGTAAGTTTTCTATTGGTGTTCCGGCCGCTTCAAAAACGCTGGTTATTTCCTTTATTGGAATGAAACCTCAGGAGATAATGATTGGCACCCAAACCAATTACGCTGTAACGATGGTTGCTGAAACTGTTGGTATTGATGAAGTTATCGCAATTGGTTATTCATCAGCCGGACGTAAGAATGTGGCTAGTTCGATTGCCAAAATTTCAGAGAAGGACATCGTTGGTCTATCTGTTTCGGATGCAAGACAGACCTTGCAAGGTAAAATGGCTGGAGTTCAGGTAATCAACAATGGTGGTGACCCAGGCGCAGGCGCAAAAATAATTATCCGCGGTATGGGTTCATTTACGAATCCAGATCCACTCTATGTTATTGATGGAATTCAGGGTGGCGATATCAATTCTGTTCCCGCTCAGGATATTGAAAGCATCACTGTTTTGAAGGATGCATCTTCAACTGCTATTTACGGATCTGCTGCTGCAAACGGAGTTGTTATTATTACAACCAAAAAAGGTAAAAAAGGAAGTGTTCAGGTTCAGTACGACGGATCATATGGTATCGCTTCGGTGACAAAACGTTACGACATGCTTAACGCGTCTGATTACGTTGATTTGGTTGCTGATATCCAAAAGGCAGGAGGTTTGGCATTAACAGACAAACTAAAAACACCTGATGTCAGAATCACACGAACAGACTGGCAATCGGAAGTTTTCAGGAATGCTGCGGTAACCGAGCACAATATTCGAATATTTGGCGGCGGAGATAATTCATCCTATTCATTTTCTGCCGGATATCTGAATCATGAGTCAACTGTCATTGATCGTAATTTCCAGCGTGCAACTTTCGGATTTAAGATGGATCAATCAATTCTTAACAAACATGTACGTCTTACTCAAAGTCTGCGTGTGAAGAATGATGTCAATAAAGGTGTTTTGGCTAATTTTAATGATGCGATCAGGATGCCTCCGTATGTTGCAGTGCTTGACCCAACCAACCTGGGAGGTTATGGTCGTGCAGACAAAGTTACAGATCTTAATGATGCCAATAATCCATTGAATGCAGTTTATAATTCAGATTATCAGTCAAGAAGTCTTGGTGCTGATCTTGAATTAACAGCCGAGGTGGATCTTATGGCGGGATTAACTTTTAAATCCCAGGCAAGATTATCATCTAATAATTATCATAACTACAACTGGAACTATCCATCAAATGGCGGTAACTTTGTAAAAACTACCGCTGATATGAACGAGACCTATAACTGGGGTTATTATATGCTTTTAGAAAATTTCTTTGGCTATAATAAACAGATTGGCGACCATTTAATCAGCGCAACGCTTGGTAATTCGTATGCGCCATCGGGTATGTATCGTCAGGTTCAGGTTGGCGGTTCGGATTATACAAGTACTGCTATCAAAAATGTTGCGTTAGGAAATACAAATTCTGTGACAGGTGCCTCTGTCAACAGTGGTAAATCGAGGTTGTCCTATTTTGGTCGTGCCGGTTATACATACAAAGACCGTTACGTTTTGAACGTTAGTGCCCGTCGCGATGCTTCGAGTGTTTTCGGAATCAACAATCGTTGGGGTACTTTCTATGGTTTAGGTTTTGCCTGGAACATTACTGAAGAAGAATTTATGAAGTCGGTTTCTGCCATTTCCAACCTAAAATTGCGTGGAAGTTATGGTAAAACCGGTAATGATAACATTCAGCCTTTCCTTACTTCAGAGAGTATCTGGAAGGGATCAGGCAATAATATTGTCTATTCATTTGGCGACGGAACCGCATTTTCAACCGGTTCAATTGTTAACTCAATGGCGAATCCTAACCTGAAATGGGAAGAGACCACTCAGTATGACCTTGGTTTTGATATCGGCTTCCTGAAAAACAAACTTAATTTCACGTTCGATTATTACCATCGGAATAATGATGACCTGCTGATTGCTACTTCCTTACCTATTACCACAGGTCTTGGTAATCCTGGTCAGACCCCTTCTTTAACTGTAAATGCCGCCAGTATGAGAAATACCGGTTTTGAATCTACTGTATCGTATGGTGATGATTCGAAAGCAATTAAATGGGACATTTCTTTGAATGCCACTTACAGTACAAATGAGGTTACTGCATTAGGAACTTTAGGAAATATTCCGATCTCAACCGGCGACTTTAATGGTGTAGGTAATCCAACCCGCACAGATATTGGTCATCCGCTTGCTTCTTATTTTGGATATATAGTTGACCATGTAGCTGTCAGTGCAGCAGAGGTTAGCGCTTTAAATGCCAAGACGGTTGCTGCAACAGGCGGTAAAAAGACTGAATACAGGGCCGGACTAAAACCGGGAGACTTTGTTTTTAAAGATGTAAATGGTGATGGTTACCTCGATGATACTGACCGTACTTACATTGGTAATCCTTCACCAAAATGGCAATATGGTGGAGTATTGAATGCAACCTTTAAAAGCTTTGATTTTCAGGTACAGTTTCAGGGTGTTGCCGGTGTGGATGTTGTAAACGGAAACCGTTATTGGTTCGAAGGGATGACAAAACCATTTAATAATACAACGACTGTTTTAAGAAGATGGAAAAAAGATGGCGACGTTACTGATGTTCCTGCAGCCGCTCAAAATTCAGGTTCAAATATGGCATTCTCTACCTGGTATGTTGAAAATGGTTCGTATTTCAGATTAAAGAATATCACATTAGGTTATACACTTCCCAAGGCATTTCTTAATAGTACATTTACTAAATTAAGAATTTATGCTGCGGTTCAGAATGCACTTACGCTCACTAAGTATTCAGGTTACGATCCCGAAATCTCCTCAGGTTCCCCAAATGACAATAACAATTTTATTTTCACACGTGGAATTGACCAAGGTGGTAATCAGCGTCCTAACCCAACTACTTACAGATTAGGTTTACAATTAAATTTTTAACAGATCATAACCATGAAAAGGACTATAATATATTCATTGCTACTTTCGCTGCTGTTTGTAGCTTGTAGCGAAAAAGTGCTGGACGTTAAAAATGAGAACAGCTACGATGGTTCAACTTTCTTTACCAGCGCAACTGCCTTCTCTGAGGCTTCAACTGCGATGTATACGCCATTATTGTATCAGGGCATGTACAGTCGGGAATTCTACTTTATTTTTGACCTTTTGGGTAATGATGCAGAAAAGAACTTTCCGCTTCAGGGTAGTTTGCTCGAGTTACCGTTGTATACGCACACACCAAATAGTGGTGAGTTGAATTACTTCTTCAACTCTTGTTACAAAATGGTCTTCAGAACAAATTTTGTAATCGATAAACTTCAGAATTGGCAGACAAATATCACTACTGATGTTGCGTTGAAGGACAGAATTACAGGTGAAGCTCAATTCCTTCGTTCACTTTCTTATTTCTGGCTGGTCACTTGCTTTGGCGATGTTCCTTTAAAAGAAAAGTTAGCCGACCACTATATTATTGAATCTCCGAGAGTTCCGAAAGCGCAGGTCTGGACATCTATTGAAGCTGGTTTAACAGCTGCTATTGCCAAACTACCATTGAATTATTCGAATGCCTCTGATTATGGCCGTGTAACAAAGGGTGCTGCAATTGCATTGCTTGGAAAAGTGTATTTGTTTCAGAAGAAGTATACTGAAGCAGCTGCTCAGTTTGCATTACTTAGCGCTGCACCTTACGATTATGCATTGGCAGGTAGCCTGGATGATATGTTCGTTAAGGATTTGAAGACTAAAGAAACAATCTTTGCTGTAATGCATGCTGAATGGTTGGGTTGGGGTGTTGGAAATGCCTATTATATGTTTGGTGGCCAGGAAGGATGGGGAGGAAAAGCTACTATCACTGGTAGAGCAATGGAGTACGGATTTAACGACTGGTGGAATGTTTTGGTATCTGAAGCTGTTGTTAACTCATTTACTTATTTGAACGAAAGTGGTGTTAGTTATACCGACCCGCGTGCAGCCAAAACTTTCTATTCTGCCGCCGGTGCAAAAGGTGGTGATGCAACTTTTTGTGACCAATGTCCCGATGGTGTTAAGCAATATGGTGAAAAGGTTAAAGAAGGACAGAAATCATGGCGTAAGTATGAACTATACGAAAGTAGAAACAATTATGGTCAGCCGGATAGTTATATAAATAGCCAGGTCATTCGTTATGCTGACGTTCTGTTGATGCAAGCTGAAGCTTTTATTGAGAGCAACCAGGTTTCTGCAGCACTACCTTTGATTAATAGGGTTCGTGATCGCTCAGGCGCATTTCAGTATACCACACTTGGCGATCAGACGAAAGCACGTACTATTTTGAGAAGAGAGCGTCAGATGGAACTTGCAGGTGAACAAGCAAGGTATTTTGATCTTATTCGCTGGGGTATTCTTAAAGAAACCATTAATGCTGAAAAACAGGCCGCTATTGGTATTAGCCCGGTAAAAGATTATCATATCCTTCTTCCAATTCCACAGGCTGAAAGAGATGCAAATCCAACTTTGAACGCCCAGGTAACCAATAACTGGAATTAATTGTTGATACGAATTAAACAGAAAGGCTGTCCGTTTGGGCAGCCTTTTTTGTTTGTACATCGAGTATGACGCCTAAATTTGACGGCGTAAGTCCGTTATGGGAGGTCACATAGCCAACCATTAGCCAGGAATAGTGGTGTTTTGCCAGCTGGCGGATGGAATCAGCAGGAACCAAGCGACATCCCGAAGGTTCGGGGTGCTCGTTTCATCGATTATTGTGGCTAAATATTGAAATATTATAAAACGCCTACTATCGGAAATGGAATATATTATTTCAGCCAGGGAAATAATAATTTCAAAATTAAATTGTGACAAAATGTAATCCCTAATGTTAAAATAATATCAAATGCTTTCTTTATTGTATAAAACGGTTACGTATGTTAACATTGATTTGGTTTTTTTATATCTTGCGGACTGAAATCTGGAGACCGGAATTTTCACTTTGCACCAAGAAATTGTCTAATCATAAATAAAAAATCAATGCTATGAAGAAAAACCTGTATTTGATCTTTGTCTTCCTGCTTATTGTGTTAAATGTGTCAGCACAGCGACAGACAATTACCGGTGTCGTTAAAGAAAAAGCTACAAATGAATTTATTCCCGGGGCAAGTATTGTTGAAAAAGGGACAAGCAACGGAACTATTACCGGTAATACAGGTGAGTTTGCTTTATCTGTTAACAAGAATGTCACACTGCAAATCTCATTTGTGGGGATGGAGATGCAGGAGATTAAAGTAGAAAATCAATCAAAATTTGAAATCTATCTCGAAATTTCCCGTGAACAAATTGGAGATGTAGTAGTTACTGCCTTTGGAATTAAGAGGGATAAAAAAGCGCTAGGCTATTCTGTTCAGGATGTCTCGGGTCAGCAGCTTACTGCATCCAGTCCTGTAAACATTGTTTCCAGTCTGTCAGGAAAAGTTGCCGGAGCCCAGATTATTACATCTTCCGGTCAGGTTGGTGCTTCTGCAACCATTAAAATCAGAGGAAATAAATCGTTGGATGGCATGAGCCAGCCTTTGTTTGTTGTAGATGGTACCCCTATTATGAACAACACCAATGATGCACGCACAAACACTGCCCGTACGGACTTTGGGAACAGTGCGATGGATATTGATCCATCAAGCATTGAAAGTATCAGTATTTTAAAGGGTCCCAGCGCATCGGCACTGTATGGAAGCCGGGCCGCAGACGGGGTTATCCTGATTACAACAAAAAAAGGTAGTTCTGCACGAAAAGGATTTTCCGTGGTTCTGAACTCATCAATGGCTTTTGACAATGTTAACATCCTGCCCAATTATCAAAACTCATATGGTCAAGGGTACAATGGAGACGAATACAACTGGAAAACCAACTATCCTTCTTATTCAACTTATCAGGCCTTTCACGATGCACGTGAATTTAAATGGGCTACTGATGGCACCGGCCGACGCATGGATTATGATGAAAGTTGGGGAACAAGGCTTGATGTAGGGTTGCTGGTCGATCAAATGCAAGGCAAGCAGCAGCCATGGGTGTCAAATCCAAATAACATCAAAAATTTTTACGAAACTGGTGTTACGACCAGTAACAATATTGATTTGAACATGAATTCGGACCGGGTTACTGCTAGATTCTCAGTTGGTCATAACAAGCAAAATGGCACTTCTCCCAATACAGACCAGACAAAACTGAACCTGGGCTTCAATGCAGGATTTAAAATCACCGACAAGTTCAAAATCGATGTAAACTTAAACTTCATTGATTTAAGCAACGATAATCTGCCTCAAACAGGTAACAGCATGAGAAATCCTTTGGTCGAATTTAACAGCTGGTTCGGACGCCAGGTTGACATGAACTATTTAAAGGAACATTACAACGATATAATTGATTACAAAGGCACTCCAGTTGCTTTCAACTGGATGATCGATTATCCGACACAGCACAACAATCCCTATTGGCTTGCTTATAACAACACCATGTCGCGTGACAGGAAGCGGACATTTGGCAATTTTAGCGCTACTTATACTATTGCAAAAGGGATAGATATCATGGGAAGATTTGGTAATGACTCTTATACAGAGAAGCGTTTCTATAAATTTCCGCAGTATACACGGGATTGGGATACTGAATACAAATCTGCCGGCAACGGTACTTTTTGGAAGCAATACCAAATTTCAAACGAAACAAATGCAGATTTGATCATGACCATCAAGAAAAACTTAACACCTGATATCAGTGGGTTTTTCAACATTGGCGGCAACTATCGTTCCACTTACGACCAATACTCATCGGTAGCCGGCACTAATCTGGTGATTCCAAACTTCTATTCTACTTCCAATATTGAAGGTACTCCATCGGTTTCGTTTACCGATTACAAAAAGAGATCAAGCAGTGTTTTTGCATCAGCCAATTTAGGTTACAAGAGCTATTTATACCTCGATCTGACATACCGTACTGATTGGAGCTCAACGCTACCGCAATCAAACTGGCGTTACGACTATCCTTCGGTCAACGTTGGATTTATCTTTACTGAAGCACTGAAGATGAAGTCGGATATCCTAAGCTTTGGAAAGCTCAGAGCTGGCTATGCTATCGTAGGAAGCGATACTAATCCGTATCAGTTAACGCCAACCTACGGAACCGGTGGCACACCTTTCAACGGTGTTACGCTGTACACACAGTCGGCAACTTATCCGACAAACGATCTGAAACCACAAAAGTCCAAAAGCTTTGAAACAGGCGCCGAATTGAAATTCTTCAAAGACAGGATATCATTGGACTTAACTTATTATCAGTCACGTACATTTAACCAGATTCTTGGAGTAGGGGTTTCTTCCGCTACCGGTTATTCAACATGGTATAAGAATGCCGGGGAAATTGAGAACAAAGGGTTTGAGATACAGGCTTCAGGTGTACCAGTTAGGGGAAAGCATTTCGAATGGTCTATTGATATTACCTGGTCAAAGAACCAAAACAGTGTGAAATCGCTCGAAAGTGGTATCAATCAGCTTCAATTGTCCTCGCTTTATTATAACTCATATTTAATGGCTATCCCGGGAAAACCGTGGGGTGAAATTTACGGGACTGATTACCAGAGAAATGCCAATGGGAACGCTTTAATTGGCGCGAATGGTTTACCAATAACCACGACAACTTCACAGGTATTGGGAAACGTAAATCCTGATTGGATTGGTGGTCTCAGAAACACATTCACTTATAAAGGCATAACATTCAGTGCATTAATTGATATGCGGCAGGGTGGGGATGTAGTTAGTATGACAAAAGCAGTAGGTCAGTATGGTGGTATCACCCAAAATACTGTTGAAGGCGGTATTCGTGAAAATGGAATGATTGTGGAGGGTGTCTACAATGCGGGCGTTAAGATTAATAATGTAGATGTAAGCGGTCAGCCAAACGTTACCCGAATTTCGGCACGTACTTATTTTAAAGCTACAAGACCTTGGGGATCAGAGGCAGTGATAGACGGTAGTTTCATCAAATTGCGCGAGATGAATCTAAGTTATACATTAAGCAGAGTCCCAATGCTGAAGGAAGCAGGTATTCAAAGTCTAACAGTAGGTTTATTTGGCAGAAACCTTGCATTGCTGTACAAAGATAAATCGAATGATGTAAACATTGATCCTGAAGTTTCGACCGGAGGGTCTTTGTCTGGTGTCGGAATTGAGGCATATCAATTGCCCCCATCCAGGTCGATTGGTTTAAAAGTTAATATTAATTTTTAGTTTTTAATTTGCAATACCATGAAAAATAATATCATAATAATTTTGGGAGCGGTGGTATTTATCTTGATTTCTTGTACAAAAGATTTTGAAGATACCAATGTTAATCCAAATCAGCCTGAAATTGCTCCTGCTACCAATGTCTTTGGGTATGCAATTCAGAGTATCGCACAACGATTTGGGTCAGCTGAAATTTTTTACCCCGGAGCATTTGTCGGTTATACTGCAAAAGGCACCTATAACCTCGTAAACCGATATGCGGAAGTAGCCCCTACCTCACATTGGTCTAATTTATTTACTTATGGCATCAATAACCTGAATGCAGTTATCAAACAGGCAGATGCTTCTGGCAACAACAACCTTAAAGCGGCTGCAATGGTGATGAAAGTTTATGCCTTCCAGATGTTGGTTGATGCTTATGGCCCGATTCCTTACCAGGAGTTTGGTAAACTTAGCGAAGGGATTATCTATCCCAAATATGATTCTGAAAAAGATGTCTATACGCAAATGCTGGAGTCGCTTAAAACAGCCAACGGCTTATTCAATAGTTCTGTAACTCAAAAAATAGGGGTTGGGGACCTGATCTATGCAGGCAATGTTACCAAATGGAAGAAGTTTGGCAATTCACTACGTTTGCGCCTTGCCATTCGTATCTCGAAAGTAGATAAAACTACTGCTGCTACACATATTGCAGAGATATTGAATGATGCAACTACCTATCCTGTAATTGCAAGTAATGCCGAGAACGCCGTGCTTAAATTTCCAGGCGCAGATTGGTTAGAGCCTTGGGCTAGTGCTTACAAGGGAGTGCCAGACGTAAAAATTGCAAAACCAATTGTAACCACACTTAGCTTACTGAATGATCCGCGTTTGCCATTCTATGCCCAAGCCAATGCCCAGGGAAAATATGTCGGTCTTGAAGTCGGTGCCGATGCTACAGGAAATGAATCGAAAGTCAGCGTCGCTTTTATGCAGACTGATGCCGGAACAGTATTTTTCCAAAAATATTCGGAAGTTGAATTTATCAGAGCGGAAGCTGCAAAAATCGGCATTGTTACTTCTTCTGCACAAACAGCCTACAACAACGCCATAAAGGCTTCGTTTGACGAATATGGTATATCTGCCGTCGATTACAATACCTATCTATCTAATCCGGAAGTTGCCTGGAACAATGATTTGAACCGACTCTATACGCAAAAATGGATATCACTTTTCCGCCAGTGCTGGGAAGCCTGGGCTGAAATGCGCCGTACCGACATTCCTCAGAATCCACCTGCGGTAAATGCATCTTATGCCGGTCACAACCGAACTCCATTCAGGCTTTCATATCCGATTGACGAAAGAAATGTGAACCCAAATGTTCCTGCAAGTGTTAATGAAAAAGATATGTTCTGGGGTTATAAAATATGGTGGGATACCCGTGTTGGTGTACAATAGCAACAATAATAAACGCCGTCAGGCACTTGGTAATTAATAATTAGAGATATATTCGGGGTGGCAAGCCTGATTTCAGCTTGTCACCCCGATTTTTTTATGTCATACGCATTGACGAAAATTACAACAAAGGAGACTAATAATAACCTCGTCAATTTTAAATGATCTCTGCCAGGCAACAATTATTTCAGAAGGTCCTTGAGTTTTATGAAAATTTTTGACAGCAAGAAATAATAAAGATAGTCTGTTCTATATATTATGTCCTCTTTCTTACCAGCTGCAGGAAAGAGCCCTGGTCTCCCTGACATAGATCGGTTGTTATTGTTCCTTCATCCGGTGAATGAACCACGATAAAAGCAGTCTATCCTTATCATCCCTGTAATATAGATCACGAATTGGAAAAAAAACAAGTCAATTGTTCAAACTAATTGACAGTTCCTGCAGACATTCTGGCTACCTTTGTCTGGAGAGATCCAATAATTATTCTGAAACCTGGAAAGCAGACATTCAGGATTGACAACCTTAACCCAAAAAATTAAGAATCAAATACTAAGAAATGAAAAAATCATTAATCCTTCTGTGCTTTATCGCTTTTTCTGCGTCCTTCTCCAACGGGCAGAACAAGCAAATGTTGCATCTTAACGATCTGGGATATTTTGAGATTCCCGGCCTTAATGTAATGGCTTTTCAGGATATTTACCCTGAAGGGCACCAGGGAGGTGTGGGTATCATCCAAAACGGCGAGCGCGTCGCTACGAATGGTGACTTGCGTCTTGAAGCAACTCCAGGTCAATGGCAGCCGATACCAAAACAAGGTAAACGAATTGTCGATAAAGCTAATAACCTGATCAAGGTAACGCTCACTTATCCCGATTCGAGTAAAAACCGCAAGGGATTTAATCCTATTTTTTATCCTGATTTATACTTTAACTATGATGTCACGGTAAAAGCGGAAGGAAATTCAATCAGGGTAACCGTCGATCTCGACCGGCCATTACCAAAACAGTTTATCGGAAAGGTGGGCTTTAATTTTGAATTGTATCCGACTGTTCTTTTCGGGAAAGCCTGGTATCTTGATGGTCAATCAGGTATATTCCCACGTCAGCCAAACGGTCCAACAAACCTGGATGAAAATAACGAAGCTCAGGCAATCCCTTATGCAACAGGGAAAAGATTGGTGATTGCACCTGAATCGGATATGCAGCGAATGGTGATTGAAAGCAAGAACGCCGATATTTTGTTGCTCGATGGCCGGAATAAACACAATAACGGATGGTTTGTTGTTCGTTCTGTTGTTCCGGAAGGCGCCACAAAGAAGGCAATCGAATGGGTTATTTCACCTAATGCGATTTCTGACTGGAAATATCAGCCGGTTGTTCATGTATCACAAATTGGTTATCATCCCGATCAGGAAAAAGTTGCAGTCATTGAACTGGATGGACAAGATAAAATGGCTGTTGAGGCCAGGTTAATGCGGATTTCAGAAACAGGCGCACCTGAGCAAGTACTGAAAAGTATTCCCAAATCGTGGGGTAAGTTCCTGCGATATAATTATTTCCAGTTCGATTTCAGTCCGATCAAGCGTGAAGGAATTTACATAGTTCAATATGGCGATTCCAGAACAGAGCCTTTTAGGATTTCGGCCGAGGTTTTCAAAAGACATGTCTGGCAGCCAACTCTGGAATATTTTCTTCCGGTTCAGATGTGCCACATGCGTGTGAATGAGAAGTACAAGGTGTGGCATGGCTTGTGCCATATGGATGATGCGTTGATGGCACAGGTCGACACCAATCATTACGATGGATATGTTCAGGGCCATTCCACGCTTACAAAATATAAACCGTTGGAACCTGTTCCCGGTCTTGCAGTAGGGGGCTGGCACGATGCCGGTGACGATGATCTTCGGATTGAATCACAGGCAGGTGAGACTTATATCCTTTCTCTGGCTTACGAGGCATTTAAAGTCAATCATGATAATACAACCATTGATCAGAAAAACCATCTAGTCGAAATTCATCAGCCTGATGGAAAGCCTGATTTATTGCAGCAAATTGAAAATGGGGCGTTAAGCGTGATGGCGGGATATCGGAACCTGGGCAGGTTTTATCGTGGAATCATGAGTCCTTCCCTGAAACAATATGTCCTTGTAGGTGATGTTTCTAATCAGACCGATAACCTGATTTATGATCCTGTTTTGAAAGGTAAAGAAAAGACAGGAACACATTCCGGCATATCCGATGACCGGTGGGCTTTTACGGAAATTAATCCGGCGCGCGACCTTTCGACGATTGCGAATATTGCGGCAGCATCGCGGGTTTTAAAAGGATTTAATGATGAGTTATCTTTGGAATGCATCACAGTTGCCGAAAATTTGTGGCCTGCTATTAAGGATGATGATAAAAATCTCACGAATAATAAGATTCATGCTGCAATTGAGTTGTATTTGACCACCTCAAAAGATCAGTACAAACAGTATATTTTGGCGAACGAATCAACGATTAAATCACGGATTTCATCGCTGGGTTGGGTGATCGGCAGGGCTTTGCCAAAAATCAATGATGCCCGTTTTACAGCTTCGATCCGCGAGGCGATTGCAGGATATGCAGCAAAAATTGCCTCCGATCAGAAGGAAAACCCATTTGGAATTCCTTACAAACCAGTTATCTGGGGTGCCGGATGGAATATTCAGGAGTTCGGTTTTCAGCAATATTTCCTGCATACCGGTTTCCCCGATATCGTAGGCAAGGAATATATGATGAATGCACTCAATTTTATTTTAGGCTGCCATCCAGGTGTAAACACTTCGTCTTTCGCCTCGGGTGTAGGTTCGCGGTCGGTAACCACCGCATATGGGTATAATCGTGCTGACTGGAGCTATATTCCGGGAGGTGTTGTTTCGGGAACCGCATTAATCCGTCCGGACTTTCCTGAACTTAAAAACTTTCCTTACTTGTGGCAACAAACTGAATATGTGTTAGGTGGCGGATCTTCGAATTTTATGTTTCTGGTGCTTGCTGCCGACCAGCTATTGAGCAAGTAGACAATTTTTCAAATTGTTTATACTGGAAATCTAAATGATGTGTTAAAATTTAATATTTTGGATCATGCTAATTTTCCTACTATCTTAATGTCTGATTAATAATTGTTAATTAATCTTTTTTTCTGTAATTCTCATTGATGTCTTCATTATATCTTCATAATTGGTGAGGATATATTTGTTGCATTAACAATTTAGAAATTCAACATTATGGAAAAGATTAAAAAAATTGTTTCAATGTTTGCTGTTGCTTTTGCGGGAGCATTATTGGCCATTCTTTTGTATACGAAATTCGATGGTCATAGCCAGCAGATCATTGTTGGAGAAAAATCACCAATACATCTTGCCAGTCAGGTCATACCTCAAAACACTCAAGGCCAACTACCCGATTTGACACAGGCTGCCGAGAGTAGTGTGCATGGTGTCGTTCATATCGAGGTTAAAATGCATCAGCAGATGGGCGATAACGAGGATAATCCTCTTTATGATTTCTTTTTCGGACCTGGCCAGCAGGGAAGAGTTAATCCACGGGGACGAAGAGAACAACAACAATTTGCCATGGGCTCGGGTTCGGGGGTTATTATTAGTCCTGATGGATATATTGTTACAAACAACCATGTCGTTGACGATGCAGTAGATGTCCAGGTCATTTTGGATGACAACCGTAAATTCACTGCTAAAGTGATTGGACGTGATCCGAATACCGACATTGCACTTATTAAAATTGATGCAAAGAATCTGCCTGATCTTGTTTGGGGCAATTCTGATGCACTTAGACTTGGTGAATGGGTACTGGCAGTTGGAAATCCGTTTAACCTCACATCTACAGTAACAGCAGGGATTGTGAGTGCGAAATCAAGAAGTATTGGCATCATGAGCGGCCAGATGCCACTGGAATCATTCATTCAGACCGATGCTGCTGTAAATCCGGGAAATAGTGGCGGCGCATTGGTTGATAGTCATGGTGAATTAGTAGGAATCAATACAGCCATTGCTTCCCAGACGGGCTCCTATTCAGGGTATTCATTTGCCATTCCGGCTACGATTGCCGAAAAGGTAGTTGACGACCTCAAGAAATATGGCGAAGTACAGCGTGCAGTTTTAGGCGTAACCATGCAAACAGTAAATGATAGTATTGCCAAAGCAGATAAACTTGATAAAATTACAGGAGCATATGTCAGGAGTACAACCGAAGATGGCGCTGCCCGAAAGGCAGGTATCAGGGAAGGGGATATCATTGTTTCGATTAACGGGAGTAGTGTCAATACAAGTTCTCAGTTACAGGAACAAATTGGTAAGTTCAGCCCCGGAAATGAAATTGCTGTTGGCTATTTAAGAAAGGGAGAATTAAAAGAGGCCAAAATTGTTTTACGGAACATGAAAGGGAATACTTCGATCGTAAAAGAACCAATATCGGTTCTTGGTGCTGTATTTGGTCCTGTATCTGATAAAGTCAAAGAGAAGTTACAAATCGATGACGGAGTCCAGGTGGACAATTTGACAA
>JAAFHB010000415.1 GCA_010906965.1 Mariniphaga sp.
TGTAAATCTACCTTCGGCAATTCTGCGTTTTTTTGAATAAACTGCATATTTATAATCGGTATTAGAAGACAATCCACTTAATACGATTCTTTGTTCTACTCCGGGTATAACAGAACTCTTTTTATATATTTTTTCGTTGTTGCCCTCCGAATTTATTACTCTTACTTCTATAGAATTCTTAGTAGACGGACGCAACCAAAGGCTCACACCAGATTCATGCAATTCGCCAAGCATGGGGCCACCCATTAAGGGTAAATGGTGTTTTTTAGCAGCTTTAATAATCTCAGGATTTGTAAAATCGGCATAAGCATTTTTAGAAAAAACTAATCGTGCATCAAGATAAAATTGCCGATAGTTCTCGGGTAAAAGCTTATAACTGTCAAGTAATTTAGTGTCTATTTCTAAATTTCCGATATGCGCTTCTTTCAGAGTAACCTTATAACGAGTTGGAATGGTATCAGTGTTTTGACAATAGCAATCATTACTTATGCTAATCGTTATAAGGAAGAAACAACATTGAAAAAGTATATTTTTATATTTCATTGATTAATATTTATTTCGATTACGAGAATATGGTCAGGAACATTCAACACTAACGATGTGATATTTTTGTTTTCAGCCACAGGGTTTATGCCATTCCCATCTGGCATAGCATCAAAAGAAGGACGATACTGTTTGACCGATGCGATTTTTTCTTTGAAGGTCAGGGTGATTTTTCGTTCAGTATTATTTATGTCAATATAATTGTTGTTATTTGTGCCTTCTGAGGAACAATTTGCCCCTTGCCAAACCAGCAGGTAAAAACGTCCGTCACGCTTTTGAAAAACCATGTGTTCAATATCTTTTAAATCTCCATCTAAATTGAAAGATAACGTGCCGGGCATAAAATTTTCACCGGGATCATTCATTAGACTGATAAAGTTTTTAAGTGCGGTAAATTGTAATCGTGGGCTTCCATCATTGTTTAAAAGTCCAAAATCTTCGGAATTGTTAATTAACTGGTAAAAATAAACCCGTTCGAACCCTTTTTTAACTCGGTTTAACACCAGTCTGGGTGCATATTTTGCCGCTGTTCTTTGTGAAACGGCAGGATGCCCGGATTGGCCACTGCTCATTTTATATCCTGTTTCCGAGTCGATGATTAATTTATCTCCGCTTATTTTTTTGTAGTTGGCAATGGCAACATCGAGGCTAATTTCCCAGCCTCCCGAAAGTCCATTTTCAGGGTTCAGCCCACTGTAAATATGTGTATTTCCTATATCGATGAGCGAGTTGATTTTATTACAAACACCGCTGAAAGATTCAGCACTCTTTCTGGTGTTGGCGAAAGATGGCCCCAGCAAGGGGATATTGGCAGTTGCCTGATCGTTTTTAAATACAGTGTAGTAATTTTCCATGTAAATACAAAGCCTTTCCCAATCGCTGCTACCATCAGTTTTTTTCCAACCGTTATCCCTTTCGTTAGCCGGCTCAATAGATTCAACAACCGGTTTGTCCGGATTAATTGCATTTAACCTTTTAATTTCCTGCCGCGTAGTTTCGAGGTCTTTTCCACCATCGTTGTTAATGATAAGTAATTTAATATTATAATTATGTGCAAGTTCCTGAAACCTGGCATTGATAGTGGTATTTCCAAAATGGTCGCGTATGTGCTTTGTTCCTAATTCGGCCAAACGCGGTTTAATAATATCGTGGTAGCGAGTATCGTAAATAGTACCCGTGTAATTAATGTGCGTATTTATGCCAACTGCATTGGCTGCAATATTTGCCTCAATTGCTTTTTCGGTAACGAAACTATTCTGGATTAGTGCACTTTCCTGATTTGTTTCTGACGTGGTTTTTATACAACTGAGAATAATAACAATGGTTAAAACGACTACAATAAAAGACAATAAGTCTTTTACCTTACCAACTACACTTTTACAGTGAAAAGATATTTTTTCTATCGACATAATAAAAGGATTGAATATTTTGATACTTAAATGTCTAATTTGAATTTATTGATCCGGATATATTCCGGTGTATGAGCAAAAGCAGGTCAATTGCGGCCAAATTAGTATAACTCCGTGATATGAATCATTAATATGTCTTCGCCCAGTTGTGGGTACGCCCCATTTATATCTTGTTTTTGAGTTATCCGAATGTACCTCTCCTATACACTTCCGTGTTAGTGTCCATATTTTCCTCCTTTCTTTATTTTTCAGAATAGATATTAGAATCCTCAACTGTCCATTTTTCGAAATCATAAACCCTTTTTTTCCCGTTGTGTTGCAACACCAGAATGTGTCCTTTAATTTCCTGATGCATCCAGGGGTTTCCAAGAAGTGGCCAGTTTTCTAAATCCAGATTTTTCCCGTTGACCCGCTTGAATTTGTCGAATGCGATTTCAATCAAATCTCCTGAAAGTGATCTATAAGTCAATTGCGGATTATCCGAATTAATACCACTTGCATTAACTTTCGTTTTTTTTAAAACATCACTGATAAATTTATTAAGGGATTCTTCTACGTTGCCGGATTCGTAATCATCCAGAGAAGCTGTTTGCACAATTAGTCCATTTCGCCTACCCTCACTTTTCAATACTCCAAGTTCCTGAACAATCCCGTGATTATCAGTCACACGTTTTTCATCGGTCATTTCCAGTCCGTTGACAGCTTTTACAGCCAAAAGGCATGATCCGGTATGAATAAAGAACCAGCCATCCTTTTGCTTTAACAATTCAAAAGAAGCAGGTGTAAAAGGGCCATCAATAAACGGTTTTTTATCTTCATCAATTTTATATACCGCCAGCAAGACATTTTTATACTGAATTACTTGTTCTGCAGGAGAAGCCCCACGCCATTTCAGCCATTCGTCAGTGTCGTGAGGATGTTTCAAAAAAAAGACAGAAGGCTCCTCCTCTTTATTTTTTGTAACCCATTGAACTTTCCATCTCGTAACATCCGGAACGATTTTACCATTTTCACCAACGATGGACGCCATTCCATAGGTTGGTGAGATGTAGCAATATTCCTTGGGTTCCATTGGATTTTTCTTCATAAATTCGCGATGCACAAAAGCTTGGTCACGATCCGTCGCGATTCTTTTTATTATGTCAGGCATTTTGTAGTTAGATAAGGCAAAATGAAGTGTTGCATTCCAGTGGAGAAAAGGTTTACGCAGCACGTGTGGGTACGGAACAAAAGCTGCATCTCCAAAATAAAGCCAGGTTAACGCTGTTGTTTCCGCTGAGTTTGCCAAACCATACATTGGATTGTAATCCCTTGCAGCA
>JAAFHB010000416.1 GCA_010906965.1 Mariniphaga sp.
AGGACTTTCTTTGCATGCACGCACCCAATCATTCCAATGCCCGTCGGTACCATCGATTACCCGACGTAGCGAAGGTTTCGGATCGACATATTTCTCCCTGACTTCTTTGGGGAACAGGAGATTGTTATCGCCGAAAAGTCCACATGAGATTTTGCCTTTTGTTCCGATAAACAATGCCCCGCCATTTCCATCGCCCATTTCCAAGCCATCTTCCAAATCTTCAGGACGATCAGGCATAATTCCTCCATCATACCAATAAACTGTTACAGCAGGCATATTCAATTTGGGCAAGTTTGGCCGTGACGGAAATTCATATTTAATGCGTGAAGCAACCGGAGCACTTTCAGTATTTACCTGCGAAGAACTACCCTGAACACTGGTTGGATACTTCAGCTTTAATGCCTGAAATACAGGATCAAGAATATGGCAGCCCATATCGCCCAGAGCGCCGGTTCCAAAATCCCACCATGCGCGCCAGTTCCATGGGGTATAAGCCGAATGGTAAGGACGCATAGCTGCAGGCCCGATCCACAAATCCCAATCGAGGGTGGCGGGAACTTGCATTATTTCTTTCGGACGTTCCAATCCCTGCGGCCAGATCGGACGGTTTGTCCAGGCATGAACCTCTTTAATTTCGCCAATTGCACCGTCCCAAATCCATTCACAAATTTTACGTACCGATTCGCTTGAGTTTCCCTGATTTCCCATCTGGGTGGCAACTTTATACTTTCTGGCAGTTTCGGTCAAAATGCGGGTTTCGTAAACCGAATGTGCCAATGGTTTTTGAATAAGCACATGTTTTCCGGCGCGCATTGCTGCCATGCCAATCATTGCATGAGAGTGGTCAGGTGTTGCAACCAATATTGCATCGATGTCCTTTTGCTTTTCGAGCATGATCCGGTAATCCTTGTAAACTTTGGCATTCGGATAATCCTTGAATGTTTTGGCTGCATAATCCCAGTCGACATCGCAGAGTGCAACGATATTTTGCCCTGTGATTTTACCCAGGTCGCGGCGGCCAATGCCACCAACGCCCACTCCGGCGATATTCAATTGATCGCTGGGCGCGATTTGTCCAAATCCGCCTACGACATAGCTCGGCAGAATAGTCAACGCTGCACCGCTGGCGGCAGTCATGCCAATAAATTTTCGGCGCGAAATAGAACTCTGATTTAGATCCTTCTTTTTCATTTCATTGATTTTTTTAGTTTGCATTATTGGTTTAAAAAGTATCCTTAAATGTGTATAAATTCTGCGGATTGGTGAAAAACAATTTCTCGAAATAATCGTCCAACCCTCTTGTTTCAAGCTCCTGTCTGAATTCTGTGAGTAAATAAGTCAGGCCGGGTTTTCCCCCGTATGATTTCCAGTAGGTGTTTTTGGCCATATCCATCCCGATGACAATTTGATCAGGATAATCAGGTAATATATTTTCCAGCAAACGATAAGTCCAGTCATCTCCTTTATCCATAAGCCGGAAATGGCTGTCATACTCAACATTGACGCCTGTTTGCATCAGGTTGCGATGAAATTCCAAATCCTTTTGTTTGTCAACATGTGAGATTACCACATGATTCAGATCGGCTCCCAGTTTCAGAAACAATTCAACCTGCTCCATCGCCAGACTACCACCATTGGTATGGGTCAGGATTGGCGCTCCGGTTTCGAGATGGGCATTCACGACAGCTTCAAATATTTTGTGCTGATGGTCTGTTATTTTTTCATCACCCGTAGCCAGTTTGATCATTCCGGCTTTATGTGAAGTTCGTTTTACTACCGGACTATTATAATCATATTCATCAACCCCTTCTGTAATATCTTTGACAAACAATTCAGTCAGTTCGTCAACGGTTAAATGATATCGCCAGTGATTGGGCGGATAATAGATTTCAAGGTGTATGCCTGTCGGGGCAATGATATTCACTCTTGAATTTCGGGAAACTTCAGCCAATTTGAGAATATTCCTTCCACAGGCAGCGGGCATCGTATCCACCATGGTCCGGCCACCCAACTGATACAAGTCTTTCAGTTCTGCACTAATCCTCTCCGTATCGTTCAGGATAAATGCAGGATTGGCCAATGTGGGAAAGCTTTCTTCAATAACGATGTGTTCATGGGAATAGGTTAAACCCATTTCTTCAGGTTGAATATCCCCCAATACGGTCCTTACAATCGGCATATTCATAGCTATTTTTGATTTCTGATTAAATTATTTTTCCATCCATTCCGGCTTGTATCAGCTATATAATCCGGCACTTCGAGTATCTGGCCAAGCGCAACCAGTTCATTTCGTAACATCGCCACATCAATATCTTTGGCATCGCGATCCGTTTTTAGCGACTGAATTACTGCCAATCCTGCGGCCTGGCCCATACTCATGGTTTGAGCCATCGAACGGCACGAAGCGTGCGCATCGTGTGTAGCCGAGAAACAACGGCCAACCACCCAGGCTATGCTACATTCAGCCGGAACCAAAGTCCCGTAAGGCACCCCGTAAATACCAGCTCCCGGAATATATTCCCAATAAGTTTCATCCTGACCGTCTTTGCCTTCCCGGTGATCTTCTATTGGCGCGCCACATAGCAGAACTGATGAATCAGGAATATCTCCTGACAAACATTCTTCTTTGGTCAGCCGGTGTTCTCCATAAACCCTGCGGGTTTCGCGGACTCCTATCTGATGAGAGAGACCAATAATCTTCGAGTCTTCATATCCCGGGATTTTGTCCCTGAAAAACCGTTCGTACTCAAAAGCCTGTTTTCTTCCATCTATTTCCGCATTTGTGAGTTCATCAATTTTTAAGGCATTCAGGTCCGAAACTTTTACCGCCACCGTTGAAATGCAGCCTGGTTGGCACATTTCGTGGGCCGAACCTTCTTTTCGTGGCAACAAATGCGTTCTGTTTTCAAAAGCATTGGTCATTCGCTCTTTCATCATTTTATTGCCACCCGCAATTTCAAATTTTTGCTGATCGACGTTGCACATCCTGAAAGTGGTGGTCATGCTTTGTGCTGGTTCATTTTTTCCTGCCAGTTCAAAGGGAAGACCTGAAAGAGCACAAAAATCTGCATCCCCGCTTGCATCAATCGCTCTCCGGGCTTTGACTTTATAAAAACCTGATTTGTTCCAGAATATACAAGTGATACGTTCACTTTCTTCCCTGATCACATCCACCAAAGTGGTATGCAGCAGATAATTGATTCCGGCTTCGATAATCAGCTTGTCCCACACCAGTTTCAAACGTTCAGGATTATAATTGACGCCTGTTCCG
>JAAFHB010000417.1 GCA_010906965.1 Mariniphaga sp.
CCTGTGTTACGGTCGTAAATTAACATCGTTGTTACTGTTTCTGCGCCTGGATAATAGGAAGTATGATGTTCTTTGTGAACAACGACTGCATCGGCATCAATTCCTGCAGCACGTGCCTGTTTCAACGAGAAACCTGTTATTCCGGCAACTGCTTCAAAAACACGAACCACAGAAGTTCCGATAGAACCTTTGTAACTATGATTTCCACCCAATGCATTTTCAGCGGCAATTCTGCCCTGACGATTTGCGGGTCCGGCTAATGGAATACGAACCTTTTTACCATTTACACGATGTTCAATCTCAACCATATCACCTGCGGCATAAATATCAGGATCGGAAGTCTGCAATTGTGAATTTACCAGTAATCCACCTGCTTCACCAATTTCGAGACCAGCCTCTTTAGCCAGTTGCAGCGTGGGACGAACACCAATAGAAAGCAAAACCATTTCAGCATCAAGAATCTTTCCATTGTCGAGTTTCACCGAACGCGGCATAATTTCGGCAACACCAGCGCCCGTGTGAATGCCCACACCGTACGAAAGCAATTCATTCTCAATAAATCCGGCTGTTTCGGCTTCCATAATTGCCATCACATGTGGCATCATCTCCACAACATTCACATTCAATCCCCTTTTTACAAGGGCTTCCACCATTTCGAGACCAATAAATCCGCCACCTACAACCACTGCATTTTTGGGTTTCTTCTCTGCCAGGTGATGTGAAATCTTATCCATGTCTTCGAGCGTCCACAACGTAAACACATGACTGTAATCAGCACCGGGGAGGGTAGGAGTGATGGGGCGTCCACCTTGAGCCAGGATTAATTTTGTATATTCAAATGTATTCTGCTCACCACTTCGGGTATCCATCGTTTTAACCTTATGTGCCATCCGATCGATCGACGAAACAATGGTATGTGTGTGTACTTCAACCCCGTATTGCTCATTAAAACTCTCGGGACTTTGAAGAATCAGTTTCGACCTGCTTTTTATATCACCTCCAATGAAGTACGGTAATCCGCAATTGGCAAACGAAATGTCAGGTCCTGCTTCAAGCATTACGATTTCGGCAGTCGGGGAAATCCGGCGAACTTTGGCTGCTGCTGTTGCTCCTGCCGCAACTCCCCCTATAATCAATATCTTTTCCATATTCTAACTAATTTGTTTTTGAGTTGCTTTGAAGATTATCCAACTTTAGCAATCTCCTTGAGTAAAAAGTCTTTTGATTTGATTCCAACAAAACGGTTTATTTCTGTTCCGTTTTTAAATAGAATTAAGGTGGGTATGCTCCTGACCTTGAATTTTTGCGCGAGGGCTTGATGCTGTTCGATATTTATCTTCCCAACAAGTGAGTTCCCCGTTAATTCAGACGCCACATCGTTCAATACGGGTGCCATCATGCGGCATGGAGCACACCATGTTGCCCAGAAGTCTACGAGCACCACTTTATTTTTTGTTTGCTGCTGAAAATTCTTATCCGTAAGTGTGAGTACTTTCACATGGTCAGCAATCATTGGCGTGTTTTTCATTTTTGCCATTGTGAAAGCACGTAAAATAATGAATGCTAAGATTATAATCCCAATTACTATAAATGTTGTTTGCATATTTTACTTTTATTTAGTTCTTATTTTTTGTGTTTGTTATTGCATTAAATGTTGACGGTTGCAGCAAATTCTTTATCTAAAATAGCTGTTACCTGGGCTTTGGATTGAATGCCCGATGTAGCCTTCACCACTTTCCCGTTTTTATAATAAATTGTAAAAGGGATTCCGGTAAAACCATCAACTTCGGGCAAAGTGCGGATAACATGCGATTCCGGATTATCAAATTCCATGTCGAAGAATTTTACGTGTTTGTATTCGTTTTCCAATTCTTCTGCAATTCTGTAAACCGGGACACACATTGGCCCCATGCGTCCGCAGATCACCATCACATGTTCGATTTCGTTGATTATGTGTGCGAGCAATGGAGCGCTTTCGATGTGTTTTAAATTGGTATATAACATGACTTTTCGTTTTTGAATTTTATGATACAAAGTTACAGGACTGATTCCTGTGAATAAAAGTTTTCCCTTTAAAGCACAACAGCTCCTGAATTGAATTAGGACAACTTTTTAATTGATCTAAAACAACCTTGTGTTTTAAAACTTATATTTAACTTCGTCATTTGTAAATCACTTCATTTTCCGGAAAAGAAGAAAAGCAGTTCTGGCACGGAAATAGATGTTAACTTATAAATTAAAATGATGAAGACTATTCTGGAAACAGACAATGACTTTATTTGCGATATTCAGGCGCCATGTTTTCAAATGCTCCTACCGGAAGAGGTCGCGCTTGTGAGGGGAAGTAAAACACAGGTGCTTTTCCGCAAAGGCGACAACCTTACTAAACAGGGGGCATTTGCATCGTACGTGTTATTTATAATCAGTGGTTTAGCGATACAATACCTTGAGGGTGACAATTCCAGAAATTATAACCTGAGGATTATCAAACCTGGCGAGTTCGTGGGCCTTTCGGCAGTATTCACAAAAAACACCTTCAACTATTCCTCCGTTGCATTGACCGATTGCCAGGTTTTTCTGGTTGAAAAGGATGCCATCGCAAAAGTCATAAAGCAAAACGGGATGTTTGGTTTTACAATGATAACAAGGTATTGCGAACAAAATGCCAATCTCTTCGATACACTTCGAACAGTAATGTATAAACAAATGAACGGGCGTATTGCTGAAACATTGCTATATATTGATGGATTCAAAAATGATAATCCATCAATTTTTCAATTACTTTCACGTAAAGACATTGCAGACTTTGCCGGGATTTCGACCGAGAGTACTGTGAAACTATTGAAGAGCTTCGAAAAAGATGGATTGATTGAATTGAATGAGAAGGATATTCACGTTGTTAACCACAATGGATTACTCGAAATAAGCAAAAAGGGATAAATTTAGTTGCCTTCTTGAAATAGACATATTGACAGATAGCGAGATCATTCAGCAAATAGTCAAGGGTGACCATAATATGTACCGGAAACTTGTCGAGCGATACCAACCAATGGTATTTCGCACCTGCATGGGCTTTTTGCATCATAAAGAAGATCTATAATGAGAGTTTATTTATAGCATTGATTAGCAATTCGATGGCAAAATCTATTTCTTCTTCCGTAGAATTTTTTCCGGTTGAAATCCGCACCGTTGCGGCTGCTGTTCTGAAATCGAGGTTCATTGCCCGTAGCACCGAAGAAATGGTTGTTTCGCCTGAATGACAGG
>JAAFHB010000056.1 GCA_010906965.1 Mariniphaga sp.
CGTGGGTCGAGGCTCACGGTTTTCAGTTTTATGCCATTCATGATAAAAATAGGAGAAATGGCTTTTTTATTCAACATTAAACACAAATAATTATGAATGACATGGGAATAGCGCTCGAATTATTGGGCGTTGGAATGGTAACCGTATTTATTATTTTATCGTTGGTCGTCATATTGGGAAGCCTAATAATCAGGTTTGTAAATCGGTTTATCCCTGAAGTTCAAAAAACTGCTGTCAGCATGTCTGCATCTGCCCTTTTGGAGATTAGTCCAAAAAAACAGGCAGCAATTGCTTCTGCAGTAAATCTGGTTACAAAAGGTTCCGGTAGGGTTATCAGGATCGAGAAACGATAGTTAATTCGGGCTTTATGCTTATTAAAGTTGCAGTTAACAGGATTCAAAACAATAAAAGACAATATAGATATGAATGGAAGAAAGATTAAGTTCTCATTGGTTTATCGTGATATGTGGCAATCTTCGGGTAAGTACGTACCACGTGTAGACCAATTAGTAAAGGTAGCACCGCATATTATTGAGATGGGATGTTTTGCACGTGTGGAAACCAATGGTGGCGGATTTGAGCAGATTAATTTGCTTTTTGGAGAGAACCCCAATAAATCGGTCCGCGAATGGACAAAACCATTTAAAGACGCTGGCATCCAGACCCATATGCTGGAACGTGCACTAAACGGCATACGGATGAACCCGGTGCCTGCTGATGTGCGTAAATTGATGTTTAAGGTCAAGAAGAAACAAGGGACAGATATTGCCCGTTCTTTTTGCGGGTTGAATGATCCACGGAATATTCTGGATTCAGTTAAATATGCCAAGGCCGGCGGGATGATTGCACAAGCGGCGCTCAGTCTGACCTATTCGAAGGTTCACACGGTTCAGAGCTATGTTGAGTTGGCCGATGAACTGATTAAAGGTGGTGCGGATGAAATATGCCTCAAGGATATGGCCGGTATTGCACGTCCTGCCTGGCTGGGTAAAATCGTCAAAGGAATTAAGGCATTGCACCCCGATACTCCGCTTCAATACCATTCACATTCAGGCCCGGGTTTTGCGATGGCTTCAATTCTTGAAGTTTGCCGGGCTGGGGTTGATTACATTGATGTTGCCATGGAACCTCTTTCGTGGGGAACCGGACACGTTGACCTTTTAGCCGTTCATGCCATGCTCAAAGATGACGGATTTGATGTGCCAGCCATTAATATGGATGCCTACATGAAAGTTCGCGCATTGACACAGGAATTTATGGATGACTTCCTGGGATATTACATCGATCCGAGAAACAGGTTCATGAACTCATTGCTGATCGGTCCGGGATTACCCGGCGGTATGATGGGATCGCTGATGGCTGATCTTGAAAATAACCTGGCAAGTCTGAATAAATGGATGGTAAAACGCAATAAGCCACAATTGACTCAGGACGATCTGTTGATTAAATTATTCAACGAAGTGGAATATATATGGCCAATGCTGGGCTACCCGCCATTGGTAACACCCTACAGCCAGTATGTGAAAAATTTGGCATTGATGAATGTTATGCAGTTGGTAAAAGGAGAAAACCGCTGGAGCATGATCGCTGATAATATCTGGGACATGTTGTTAGGCAAGGGAGGCCGACTTCCCGGCGATTTAGATCCCGAAATTATAAAGTTGGCCAAAGAGGCAGGCAAGGAGTTTTTTACGGGCCGCCCGCAGGACCTTTATCCCGATGCCCTGGATACTTTCCGAAAGGAAATGAATGAAAATGGTTGGGCGTTTGGCCAGGACGATGAAGAATTACTCGAGTTAGCGATGCATCCGCAGCAATACCGGGCCTATAAATCAGGTGCTGCTAAAAAAGCATTTGAAGAAGATCTGTCAAAACGTCGTCTGGAAGGCGGTGGCCTTATTGCCGGTACTGCGGTAGCCAATACTGTAGCCGATTTAAAGCCATCAACAATGTTTATTGATGTTGATGGCGAAAGCTTCAAAGTATCTGTTGAATATGGAGAATCGGGTTCTTCTGTTGAAGTTAAACCAGCAGTAAACCAGTCTTCTGCATCGCAGGAACCAGTTAAAATGATTATTGCGCCTCTCGAAGGAAAATTCTACTTAACCAAAGAAAGCGCTGAAGTTGCGATTAAAGTTGGTGATTTGATTAAAGTTGGAGACAGGATTGGTTATGTGGAAGCGATGAAAACCTACAATGCAATCCACTCAAATGTTGCCGGGGTTATTGTTGAAATATGCAATGCAACAGGAACTGACGTTGAAGAAGATGATGTTTTAGTTAAAATCAAATAACCAATCTGGAAACAATGGGAATATTAGAGAATCTATATAAAATGACAGCTTTCCAGGATATCATTAACAATCCCGGATATTTATTAATGCTTGCAATTGGGACTTTTCTTTTGTATTTGGGAATTCATAAGAAATACGAACCTTTGTTACTCGTTCCAATCGCATTTGGCGTAATACTGGCAAATCTTCCCGGAGGAACGATGGGAGTTGTACCGGCGGAGTTGATTGAAATTTCAGGAGGTCATACAAAAAACCTGCTCGAAATAGCACACGATCATGGAATTATGAACTTTCTTTATTATGCGCTGATTAAAACGGGCTTTTTACCTCCGATTATCTTTATGGGTATTGGCGCCTTGACCGATTTTGGGCCAATGTTACGTAACCTGAAACTGGCGTTTTTTGGCGCAGCCGCACAATTGGGAATATTTACAGTACTAATTGCCGCTATTCTTTTGGGTTTTACTGCTAAAGAAGCTGCATCACTCGGAATTATCGGTGGGGCCGATGGCCCAACCGCTATTTATACAACTATAAAACTGGCTCCGCACTTATTGGGTCCAATCGCCATTGCAGCCTACTCATACATGGCTTTGGTCCCGGTAATTATTCCGCTTGTAGTACGACTGACATGTTCAAAAAGGGAACTTTTAATTAACATGAAGGCAATGGATAAACAATATCCGTCCAAAATGAAAATTAAGAATATGAAGGCAGTAAAGATTGCTTTCCCGATTGTACTTGGAATAGTAATTTCAATCTTTGTGCCTTCATCTGTCCCACTTCTGGGGATGTTGCTTTTCGGAAACCTGCTGAAGGAAATCGGAACCAGCGTAGCACGACTAAGTGAGGCTGCAACAGGTTCAATACTGAATACGGCCACTATTTTTCTTGGATTAACAGTTGGTGCCACCATGACAGCTCAGGTTTTCCTTGATTTTAAAACCCTCATGATAATTGTTGGAGGATTCCTTGCATTTGCAATTTCTATCTTCGGTGGAATCTTGTTTGTTAAAATCCATAATCTCTTTACCAAAAAGAAGATTAATCCATTAATTGGGGCAACCGGACTCAGTGCCGTTCCGATGGCTTCGCGAGTTGCAAACGAAATTGCCTTGAAATACGATTCATCAAACCATGTTTTGCAATACTGCATGTCGAGTAATATTTCAGGGGTGATTGGTTCGGCGGTTGCTGCCGGTGTACTCATCTCTTTTCTTCAATAAAATTACTAATCTGACAATGTAAAAAACGCTCTTCGGAAACATTGAGCGTTTTTTTTGCGATTAAATAACAATAGGATTAGATATTAGAATTTTGGATTCAGCAGATTATATTGCAATTACAGTACTAAAAGAAGGTTTGGTATAGCTTAATAGCCTCAACATAAAGAAGCATGGAATAGCCATGTGGTATTTTATGCTGCATTCAGGGGTTCATGCGCACATTGAAAAGGTCAGAAAACAAATTGTCTTCTGACCTTAAACATGTACCCTAAGCACTCATTTTTAGCGGCGTTGTTCAATTCACCACAATAATATCTTTACTTCTACCTTCCGTCTACATCGCCACCGCTTGATTTCCTGATATTTTTCACCTTCGGACTACCCGAATAGTTAATACCACCTCCACTGCTGGCTTCGGCATTGAGTTCTTCAGTTACATTGATGCTGATATCTGATCCGCTTGAAACATTTGCAGAACATTTTATTGTTTCAAGATCACCTGCTTTGATATCGCTTCCGCTTGAAGCACTGAAATCGGCGACCTGTGCTTTCCCGTTCAGCGAAACATCTGATCCACTGCTTGTATTAACACGTAATTGTCTGGCATCCAGCTCAAGTCTAACATCCGAACCGCTACTAACGTCAAGGTCAAGCTTATCGAGTTTTAATACCGATGAAGAATTGACATCCGAACCTGCTGATGCATCAAGTTTATCAAGGTTTTTGAAGGAAACGTAGACCTTTCGTAGTTCTTTGTTCCAGTTCAAACCAAACCATGATTTATCCTTGATATAAATCTTCAGAATACCATCTTCAACCTTCGTGATTATTTTATCCAAATCGTCTGAATTTGCTTCTACAAAAACTTCCTCCACATTCTTTTGTGTCAGGCTTAGATCGATTCCACTACTAACCGAAATGCCATGAAACCCTGAAAGCTGCCGTGTCTGACGGCCATTGTCTGACCTGGAGGCCTGTAATGTAACGCTTTGAAAAACTGCTGCCGTTGCAAGCAGCAATGTAAATAGTTTAATTATTCTCATATCCGATATATTGATGGTTATTGTTTGCGATGGATACTTCCACCCGATGAAGAATTAACGTTGGTTGAAGTTGGTTCGCCATAATAAGCAATATTTCCGCCACTCGAAGCCTGTGCATCCAGTTTTCCGGTTACTGTTGATGAGACATTTCCGCCACTCGATGCACTCATTTTGCATTCATTAACGATCAGCTTTTCACCTTTAAGGTTTGCACCCGACGAAGTTCCCAAATCGGCTTCCTTTGCCAGTCCCGAAAGTTTGATATTCGCACCCGAAGAACAGTCGGCACTGAGGGTTCCAGCATCAATATCCATCGTTAGGTTAGCACCCGAATTCGCTTCCAATTTCAGGTCGGCTAACTTAATTTGCGATTGCGACCAGACATTTCCACCGGAATTGGCACCAACACCCGTCAGTTTTTCAACGGTCACCATCACCTTCTTCTCTTCTGCCCACCGGATATTTTCTTTAGTCGTGATCTTTAGCACACCACCCTCAACTTTGGTTTCGATCAGTTCGTGAAGATTACTATCGGCAATGACCACCACCCTGGCCGGACTTCCCTGCAAAATGTAAACATTCATTCCGCGGCTAACTTTAACCTGGTCGAATTCGCCAACCTGCCTGACTTCCTCCTTTACTTTCCCATTTCCCTTTACAGAAGGCCCGATAAACATACAGGACGAAAGTAAAATACTTAGCAATGCTATAACTCCGACAAATTGAAATTGTTTTCTTTTCATGGCTTGATTGTTTTATAATAGAATAGACGCCAAAAACTTATTTTCGTTACACATTTTACCCAACGAAATCACAAAAATTATTTTTGGTCAGTTGCCAGACATGATAAACCCGCCTCCGGAGGTACTTACAACGTGAAAACAACCAGTATTAGGCCGGAAAACAATTACACTTTTGAAGAGCTAACCCTATTCTAAATCAAACGATCCGGCAATCAGCCTCCGTTAATTGATATCGGAGGCCAAGAGCCGGATCGTTAATTTTGAGTGAGGTTTCTATTTTGTTTTTCCGTAAACCGGGCCATAGGTATCGCAAGCACGGTAATCGGAACCCTCCTTATCCATCCCAAACGCATTCCAGACAGCAGGACGGAACACTTTTTCTTCGGGAACATTGTGCATACAAACCGGAATACGAAGCATTGCGGCAAGTGAGATCAGGTCGGCACCAATATGTCCGTAACTGATAGCACCGTGGTTTGCACCCCAGTTAGCCATCACATTATAGACATCATTAAAAGCACCTTTACCCGTCAAACGCGGAGCAAACCATGTTGTTGGCCAGGTTGGATTTGTGCGGACATCGAGCACATCGTGAACATCTTTTGGGAGTTGAATGGTCCATCCCTCAGCAATCTGAAGTACCGGACCGATACCCTTGATCAGGTTTACGCGCGACATGGTAACCGGCATCTCCCCGTCTGTATTGAAATGTGAAGAATAACCGCCTCCGCGGAAATAGCCAAGATCAGCAGCCGGCCAGTCGGTTGCATCGAGGCAAGCCTGAGCTTCATTTTCTGTAATTTTCCAGAAAGGTTTCATTGCAGGCTGGCCATCTTTCTGCTGTTTTGCTGTGGCATCAAGGGTCGTAGAACCAGAGTTGATAAGGTGAATAATTCCGTCGGCTGCCTTACCTGTAAGTTTTTTACCCGTAACACGTTCAACGGCTTCGGGACTCCAGTAGGTACGCACATCCGAAAATATCTGAGAAGTATTGGTCAGCAAATGTCCGAACAACATCGCCACACCGTTTAATGAATCGTTTTCGGTGGCCAACACGAATGCTTCGCGGATACCATTCCAGTCAAAGGATGAATTCAGGATGGCTTCCATAAAGTCGCCATTTGGCAAATGATCCGTCCATTGACGTTGTCCTTGAAAACCACCGGCAATCGCATTATGTCCAAGTGCTTCTTCACCAAAGCCCATTTCAGCAAGGCGCGGATTTCCGATCATCAGGTCGCGGGCGATCACTGTCATTTTGACGACCATCTCCCACTCCCAGGCTTTACGTTCAGCCGAAAGCCGGTCTTCCGGTTTATTGGGATCCTCACCCTCGTTACAGTTTTTCTTCACCCAGGCAAGGGCCTTCTCAAATTCTTCCTTATCATAGATTCCCCGTTCCGAGCGACGAACAAGTTCTGACATATCGACCACTTCGGTACGCATCCCCAGGTAATCGAGGAAAAACTCCTGATCGACATACGATCCGGCAATTCCCATCGACATACCCCCGATTGAGAGGTACGACTTATTTCTCATCTGCGCTACAGCAAGACCGGCTTTGGCAAACTGGAGCACTTTTTCTTTTACATCTGCGGGAATGGAAGTATCGCCAGAATCCTGCACATCGCGGCCATAGATACCAAATGCAGGTAAACCTTTCTGTGCATATCCGGCCAATGCCGCAGCCAGGTAAACAGCACCCGGACGTTCAGTTCCGTTAAAACCCCACACCGCTTTTGGAATCAAAGGATCAGTATCCATCACCTCGGTACCATAACACCAGCATGGAGTAACAGTCAGTGATACGCCAACCCCGGCCCTGGCAAATTTGTCGGCACACATCGCAGCTTCGGCAACGCCACCAATGGTACGATCGGCAATTACGCACTCCACTTTTTCCCCGTTGGGGAAGCGAAGGTTCTCTGAAATCAGCTTCGCAGCAGCCTTGGCCATGTTCATTGTCTGTACTTCCAGTGATTCCCGCACGCCCTGAAGTCTGCCATCTATCACTGGTCTGATGCCAATTTTGGGCATCTCTCCAATAAGTCGGTTCATATTAATTAATTTAAATTTGAATTCACTCTTTTTCCAACTTCAAACATATACAAAACCGTTTTTGTTTTCAATAGATAGAGTAATCTATTTTGTGTATATATCAAACATGACTGCAAACCCTTCCCTGCATTTTGGTTATGTCAATTCACTGTATGGTTGTATTGTCAGCACAATATTCTTCATTAACGATCATCATGGGCAAATGGATGTTCCATTTATAACGTATGGCAGATTACTCGAAAACATTACCTGACGAAGGAACAGAACCCTGAAATATTTAACTACGCAAAAACCGGTGATAATCCTATCTTTGGCATTTCAAAAATGAACTAACATGCCAGGATTCCGATTTAAACTTGCCCTCCACTACCAGATCCTCATTGCCCTGATCGCCGGCGTATTTTTTGGCTACCTGACTCCCGACACTGTCGCTTATACAAACTGGATCGGTGACGTTTTTCTGCGCGGTTTGAATATGGTTGTTGTTCCTTTAATTCTACTTTCAATCACAACCGGGGTCGCAAGTGTGGGTAGCGGCGACAACCTTGGTCGTCTTGGTTTGAAAACAATGGGATATTATCTGCTGTCAACATTCTTAGCCATCGTCACAGGATTCATTCTTGTTAACCTGATTCAACCCGGAGTTGGCGCTGAACTGGGATTCAAAATGCCGGTTGACAACCTCTCTGCAATCACGGATAGTTTTGGAACAACATTGATTAAGATTGTTCCTTCAAATATCTTCGAGGCGCTCTCGCAGGGACAAATGCTTTCGATTATTTTCTTCGCGATCTTGTTGGGTTACTTTATTACCAAAATGGATGCGAAACCGCAGAAACTGTTGGTTGATGTTTTCAATGCAGGGCTCGATGCAATTATGAAGATTACGCTGTTTGTGATCCGGTTTACGCCGATCGGGGTTTTCAGTATCGCAGCCAAAGTGATCGCGCAACAAATTCAGATGGGAAACGAGATTAGTGAAGTCTTTAGCCGTTTGGGACTCTATTTTATCACGGTGCTGATTGGACTGATTATTCATGGGCTTATTACCCTTCCGCTCACCGTAAAAATATTAGGTCGTGCCAATCCAATCAAACATCTTAAAAACATGACTACACCCTTACTTACTGCCTTCTCAACATCCTCCTCCAATGCCACGCTCCCACTTACAATGGAAGCTGTTGAGTTCGAAGATGGTGTCTCAAACAAAATTGCAAGCTTTACCCTTCCGCTTGGCGCAACGGTGAATATGAATGGTACAGCGCTTTACGAATGTGTGGCGGTGATGTTTATCGCCCAGGCTTATGGAATTGATCTCTCCTTCGGACAACAATTGATTGTAATCTTTACGGCATTGCTTGCAGCAATCGGTTCTGCAGGCATTCCGATGGCAGGACTTGTGATGATGACGGTCGTCTTGAAGGCAGTGGGTCTTCCGCTCGAAGGAATTGGGTTGATTCTCGCTGTTGACCGTGTTCTTGATATGTTCCGTACCGCAATCAACGTATATGGAGACACGTGTTGTGCCGTGATCATTGCAAAATCGGAGGGGGAAGTATTGAAGGTATAGAAGCAGCTGGCATTTGGCATCTTGCAACTGGCAGCGGGATGTTCTCATTTGCCAGATGCTAGCCTCTGGTTGCCAATAGCCTTAAGCAAACAGAAAATTTAATAACTGCGTAACAAATACTTTCGTCACACATCGAAATATCCCCCTAATGTTGTAGATTTGTTGTATTAAAACCCTAATACTAATTGTTATGATCTGGATTATTCTGATTGTTATTGTTGTTATTGTCTTTTGGCTGATTGGTATTTATAACAGCCTTGTACGTCTGCGCAACACAAGGCAAAATGCTTTTGCAGATATTGATGTTCAACTCCGTCAACGGCACGACCTGATTCCTCAACTTGTAGAGACAGTAAAAGGTTATGCGACACACGAAAGAGAATTGTTAATACGTGTTACCGAAGCCAGAACTGCTGCGATGGATGCCACCACAATTAATGAAAAGATCAAAACTGAGACACAACTATCTTCTGCTTTGCAGGGTTTGAAAATATCTGTCGAGGCGTATCCCGATCTGAAAGCCAACCAAAACTTCTTGCAACTTCAGGAAGAGTTAAGCGATATTGAAAACAAACTTGCCGCAGTCCGCAGGTATTTCAATGCCGCCACCACCGAGTACAACACGGGTATCGAAACCTTTCCATCGAACCTTATTGCCAATAACTTTGGTTTCAAACGCGAAACGATGTTCGATCTTGGTACCGAGCGGACGAATATGGAAGAACCACCAAAAATCAGTTTTAACTGATGACTTACGTCGGTATACAGACTCAAATCAGGAGAAACAATTTCAACAGTTTTCTCCTGATTATCGCATTTCCGCTTGTATTGCTTGGGATGGTCTATGCTTTTCTGTTCTTCACATCGAAGCAACCTGATCCGCAAATTGTAAATGACTCCTTTGTCAATACAATGCCGTTTGTACTGATCGGGACAGCCATTTGGTTTGCCATTGCATGGTTTTTTCACAATTCAATGATCAGGAGTGCCACAGGATCGAAACCGCTCGAACGCATGGAGAACAAGCGGGTCTATAACCTTGTCGAAAACCTGTGCATCTCGAAAGGGATGAAGATCCCGCAGATCTTTGTGATTGAAGATGATTCCCTGAATGCCTTCGCAAGCGGGGTCAACGAAAGTACTTTCGCTGTTTCACTTTCACGTGGAATCATCAATAAACTCGAAGACGATGAACTCGAAGGAGTAATCGCTCATGAACTTTCGCATATCCGCAACCGCGACGTCAGGCTAATGATCATCTCGATCATCTTTGTCGGGATCTTTGCTTTTATTGCCGAAATGGCCTTCCGGAGTCTCCGGTTTGGTGCATTCTCAAGAAACAAAAACGGGAAAGGTGGTGGTGCAGCAATTCTGATCGCAATTGTAATATCGGCAGTCTGCTATTTGATCGCTATTTTACTCCGTTTTGGTATCTCAAGGTCACGCGAATACATGGCCGATGCCGGTGCTGCAGAGATGACGCGTAAACCATATGCACTCGCCAATGCGTTGCGTAAGATCGACCAGGATCCGTTCATCGAAGCAGTACAACGCCGCGATGTTGCGCAACTCTTTATCGATAATCCCCAACCCGAAGAGAAGAAATTTTCACTTAGTAACTTCTTTTCTACCCATCCCCCCATCCAAAAACGGATCGAGTTGCTTGATCAGTTTGCCTAAGAATAGGCACTTATATCTTTAAAATTAAATCAATTCCGGAAAACTATTCACCTTACGTTGTTAAAGCAAGATTACTGAAAATTGAACCCCACTGGCGTTACTGCTGCTTCAGCTTATTAAATAAATCCCACAGCACAATACCGGCACTTACGGCGATATTAAAAGAGTGTTTGGTGCCGAATTGCGGAATCTCAATCGTCTGATCGCACAGATTGACAACCCCCTGCTGCACCCCCTTTACTTCGTTACCAAAGATCAGCGCCAGTTTCTCACCCGGTGCAGGCAGGTATTCGTGCAGCGGAATACTTTTTTCAACCTGTTCGATGGCAATAATCGTGTAGCCTTCTTTCCGAAGGATTTCAACGGCCTCTTCAGTTGTTTTAAAGTATTCCCAATCAACACTATTCTCTGCACCAAGGGCTGTTTTATGAATCTCCTTATCGGGAGGAATTGCTGTAATTCCGCACAGGCAAATCTTGGTGACAAGCAGTGCATCGGAAGTACGGAATACAGAACCGACGTTATTACTACTTCTTACGTGATCGAGCACCACCACAAGCGGCATTTTATCGGCAGCCTTGAAATCATCGACCGTAAGCCGGGTAAGTTCGTCGTTATTTATTTTACGCATAATTGAAATCAGAATAATTAAAGCGACCAATCAACCTTCTGCCGGCTAATAGGCATTGTCATACAACGTGCGCCACCACCACCCCTGGCGAGCTCGGAACCAGGAATTGTGATCACTGCTTTTTTATAATCGTCGGGATTGACCCTGTTTTCGATCACATCAATGGCCCTGATAATTTCAAAACCATGCTTATTCATCTCCTCAAGCGTATAATCATTCCGTTCGTAACCAATTACTTTACCAGGAGCATAAGCGAAGAAATTAGCGCCGCTGTGCCATTGTTCGCGCTCCATGATCCACAGATCCTGCTTGCCTCCGCAAAATACGGGATCGAGATTAAACCCGATGCTGTTCAATGCTTTCAGTATATTCTTACGCTGTTTGATCCCGGTAACTTTTCCGTTCTCAATGGTAATATGGATCGTATGAAATTTATTATTCTTCAGGATTAATGGATCATAAACCATACAGGCATCTTTATCCAGAAAAGTGAACGTCATGTCGAGATGGATAAATGACTCAGGACTGTCGGGAAGTTCCTGCACAATAATATGCTTGAGGCTTGTCTTCTTTGCCTTGATCACTTCAATGAGGTAATCGATCCCCTGGGTGGATGTTCGCGAACCTGTTCCTACCACTAAAACATCTTCACTGCCAATTAACACATCACCTCCTTCAATCGTAGCATTCGGAAAGCTACCCAAATTCCCTGGCAGCATTGACGGATTGATCGTCTTAACTCCAAAAGCCGGATGTTTTTTGAAGATGGCCTCCATAATCAATGTCTCACGTTCGCGCACTTTACTGGCCATTTTACCAATCAGAACTTCGTCCCAAACTGTCATGGAAGCGTCGCGCGTAAAAAGAAAATTATGCAAAGGTCGCATCGAATAGCGCTCCTGACTTAAGAACCGTGTCAGATTATCGCGACGAAGCACAACGCCTTCAATCAATTGACGGGTAAGTATTGAAGTTGGTGTATTCAGTAAAAACTCGGTTTCTGCCACTGCATCCTCCTGTAAACAGATTCTTTGCACCAGATCTACTTTAATAGAATCATCTTCGAGTGTTTCCCGCAACAGATCTTTCACCTCGAAAGTTCGTGTCACTTTCTCCAACACACCTTTCATTTGGACATACTCTTTTGTTGCGACCGATAGGTTTAAAATATCGCTGTAAAGTGCCCTTTGGGCATTCTCGGGTGTCATGTTCTCAACTTCATGACCAGGAGTATGAAGGATAACGCCTTCCAGTTTACCGATTTCGGAGGTTACCCCAACATTGATTTTATCCATTTTATGCTTTCGTCTAAAGGTTTAATCAAATAGTTCACAAAGATATTGTTTTATAAATCCGGCATTCGTAAAGTACGAAATTTAATATTTGCGCAAAGAATATCTCTTAACTGATCGTTTAGTACTTTTGCAAAGAAATAATACAGTGCAGGCGATGATCAAATGGTTTAGTTTATTGGTGGTTTTATGGTTGCCCTTCGCAGGATTTGGTCAGAGAAAAGACCTTCCTCCTTATCGGTATGAAAATCATATTTTTATTCTTGGTCCCGACTCACTGCCACACGTGCTGCTTCCTGACATTACTGTTTATCCGCAGTCTAAAGATATGTCGCGAAGGCAAGTACGACAGTATAACGCATTAGAACTGAAAGTTAAAAAAGTATATCCCATTGCCAAACTTGCCGCAATAAAAATCGGAGAATACAATAAAGTTTATTTAAGTTTTAAGTCGGATCGTGAACGGAAGAATTACGTAAAAAACATTGAAAAAGAGCTATTTGCAGAATACGAGTCTGAAATCCGGACAATGACAGTCTCGCAGGGACGTATATTAATTAAACTGATCGACCGCGAAACCGGCAAATCGTCGTTCGAAATCATCAAAGAATTTAAAGGGGGATTTAATGCATTTATCTGGCAAAGCGTTGCCCGTATTTTTGGGCATAACTTAAAATCGGAATACGATGCAGCCAACGAAGACCGAATGATTGAATATATTATATGGCAGATTGATCAGGGGATTATTTAAAAGGCGCAGCTTGCAACAGGCAACTGGCTCATCTTCATATTGGAATACCACCTTGATTTAGGGGGGTAAAATGAAGATATGAAAGATTGACAATTGGATGAATACGATCGAAAAAAAGCCACCCTCCCGTATATATAGGAAGATGGCATTTCATTTCGATATGAGTTACCTTTAATTTGTTGTATTCCTGTTTCCGAAGCGCAATAATCACTGCCAATGGCAAACTGTCAGAAATTTTCCCCTCTAACAAATACAGAATCACGATTATTACACCGTTTGAACCACTACAAGGTTTCTCTGTCCTATTTCGATGGCCTCCAAATTAAGTGGAATCAATTTATGATGTCGTTCGGGTAATGATTTCTCAAGCCCTTTTTTCACATTTTCAAGTTTGATAACCGGTTTCGCCTTTAAAAAAGCGCCAAGTACGATCATATTAAAAGTTAACGGATTACCCATTTCAACAGCCAATCTTGAACCTTCAACCCGTAAAATATTGATATCTTTTCTTGATGGATGCTTCACAATCCCGTTCGGATCATAAATAAGTGTTCCACCTGGTTTTACACGCGATTCAAATTTGGTCATTGACTGCTGGTTCAAAATAATGGCCGTATCGAATTCGTGAAGTACCGGCGAACTGATCCGTTCGTCGCTAAGGATAACAGTAACATTGGCAGTTCCACCCCGCATTTCGGGACCATAAGAAGGAAACCAGGCAACTTCCTGATCCTGCATTACACCAGAGTAAGCAAGAATTTTCCCCATCGAAAGAACCCCTTGTCCGCCAAATCCTGCTATTATGATTTCTTCAGTCATTTTCAGTTTTGTTTAAAATAGAATTAACCTTTTATACGGTATAAATCGGCATCAGCACGTCCGCTATCTTTCATGTCACCAAGTGGATATTGAGGGAACATGTTCTCTTCCATCCATTTGTTCGATTCAACAGGGCTCAACTTCCAGCCAGAACTGCATGTAGAGACAACCTCAACAAACGCGGTTCCTTTTTTCATTGCCTGAATTTCGAATGCTTTACGAATTGCCTTTTTCGTTTTCCGTACAGCCGCCGGATTCTGAACACTTTGACGTGTAACATAGGCTGCACCGGGTAATTGTGCCAATAATTCAGTGATTCTTAATGGATAACCATTCAAATCAACATCTCTTCCATTTGGAGTGGTAGCTGTAACCTGTCCGATTAAAGTGGTTGGAGCCATTTGCCCACCCGTCATGCCATAAATAGCATTATTGATGAAGATCATCACGATATTCTCGCCACGGTTCACCGCATGAAAAGTCTCAGCTGTCCCGATTGCTGCCAAATCACCATCACCCTGATAGGTGAAAACAACTTTCTCCGGCATTACTCTTTTTATACCAGTAGCAACGGCTGGTGCGCGACCATGGGCAGCTTCCTGCCAGTCGATATCGATATAGTTATAGGCGAAAACAGCGCATCCAACAGGCGAAACACCAATTGTTTGTTCCTGGATTCCCATCTCGTCAATCACCTCTGCAATAAGACGGTGGACAACCCCATGACTACACCCCGGGCAATAATGCATGATATCGTCATTCAGAAGGGGCGATTTTGCATAAACCAGGTTCTCCGGTTTAATTATTTCGTTGATTTTTTGAGCTACTTCAGGCATAATTATCCTCTTATAAGTTTTTGTTCAAGCGCATCTGCAACTTCGTTCGGATTAGGAACAATTCCTCCCATCCTGCCAAAATATTCCACCTTGGTTTTCCCGTTGACAGCCAGACGAATATCATTCACCATTTGTCCGGCATTGAATTCAACCGAAAGAAAACCTTTCACTTTTGTGGCATATTCAGCAATAATTTCTTCCGGGAATGGGAAAAGTGTGATCGGACGGATCAGACCAACCTTTATCCCCTTGTTGCGGGCAATCTGCACCGTTTTCTGACAAATCCGGGCTGCCGATCCAAATGCAACCATGATGTATTCAGCATCTTCACATTCAATGGCTTCAAACCGGACCTCTTCAGCTTTCATCTGATCGTATTTTTTCTGAAGCCTCAGGTTATTGTTTTCCATGATGAAAGAATCCATTTCTAAAGATGTGATCACATGCTTTTTGCGATTTTTTGATTTGCCAGTGGTGGCCCAACTTCCTGAAATCTCACCAATTTGCTCATTCGACCAGCGGGGACGCTGATCAATCAGTACGACTTTCTCCATCAACTGTCCTATCACGCCATCGGCAAGGATCATTACAGGATTACGGTATTTGAATGCGAGTTCAAAACCAAGCACCACAAAATCATGCATCTCTTGTACCGAGGCGGGTGCAAGTACAAGTAATGAATAGTCACCATGACCACCACCCTTTGTCGCCTGGTTGTAATCTGCCTGCGAAGGCTGGATGGTTCCGAGACCCGGACCACCACGCTGAACATTTACAATCACGCAAGGTAATTCGGCTCCTGCCATGTACGATATTCCTTCTGCCATCAGGCTGATTCCTGGACTTGAAGAGGAAGTCATCACCCGTTTTCCGGCTCCGGCAGCTCCATAAACCATATGAATAGAGGCTATTTCGCTTTCGGCCTGTAAAACAACCATTCCACTTTCTTCCCATGGACGATGAGCCATTAAGGTCTCCATCACTTCAGATTGCGGGGTAATCGGGTAACCGAAATAGGCATCGCAACCACACCGGATTGCTGCCTCGGCAATTACCTCATTTCCTTTCATTAATCTTAACTCACCCATATTGAGGATTTCTAATAATTTAATTTTCGATTTTTGCCCGGTAAACGGTAATGCAACTATCGGGACAAACCGCAGCGCAATTTGTACAACCTGTACAGTTTTCGGGATTTTCCATATAAGAATAGTGGTATCCCTTGCTGTTTACATTGCGGTTAAGCGCTAAAGTCTGTGTCGGACAGGCGACTACACAAAGGTTGCACCCTTTGCACACTTCGGTGTCGACAACTACTGCGCCTTTGACTTTTGCCATCTTTATATTGTGTTTATTTAGTTATTAACTCTCTCTTTACGACTGCAAACGTAATCATACCTGTTCTGATAATACATGATAATCAGCATGAAATTGCTGAAGTCTGATTTCCAAATCTTTGAACTGATCTCTCTTGACATGCGAAACACAAGCTCTAAGACCTTCCTTTGTACTTCCTGTATTTCCCAACGAAATAGCACTGATTCCGTAAAAAAGAAGTTTGTGCAGTAATTCCGAACCTGTCATTCCGGGATAACCAATGGTGAAGTAGAATCCATCACCCACGGGCTGGCCCAGATCGGTATCATAGACAATTATAAAGCCATTTTCGATAAAAAGCTTTTTCATGATCTTCGCCTTTTCGCCGTACTCTTTTACCTCTTCCACAAAGTTGAACGTACCGTCGCAGGCTGCTTTAAACATGGCTGCCAAAGCATATTGTGATGAATGGGAAGTGCCCGAAGTGAGGGAATACAATGCCCTGTGAACAACTGCATTGCCAAACCCATGAACTTTTAAACGCTCCTCGAGGTACGGAAAATGGCGGTGATACAATGCATCGGAGATCACCATCATACCAATTCGCTGCCCCGCATACGAAAAGACTTTTGAACTGGATATCAATAAAATATAATTACCTGTAAACCGGGCAACTGAAGCCTGATAGGGAGGAACGCCGGGACGTGAAAGATCCTGACGGAAATCCATTCCAAAGTAAGCAAGGTCCTCAATGATGACAACATCGTACTGATTAGCAAGATCACCTATAATCTTGAGTTCCGCGTCGTTGAAACAGATCCACGAAGGATTATTTGGATTTGAATAGACGATACAACTAATATTTCCTTTCGAAAGAAAAGAATCGAGTTTCGCACGTAATTTTTCGCCACGATAATCGAACACATCGAAAGTTTCGTATTTCTGTCCCATTACAAGCAATTGCTGTTTCTGAACAGGAAATCCCGGGTCGATAAACAGTGCAGTATCGCGTTCTTTCCGGCAACTACCGGATACTAAGAATGCGGCATAACTTCCTTCCATTGAACCAACTGTTGGAATACAGCCTTCGGGTTTCACATCAATATTCATGAATAACTTCACAAAACGGGAAGACTCGTCTTTCAATGGTTGAATTCCATCGATACGCGGATAGGCCGATGCAACATTGTTTCGCAATGCTTCAATCTCGGCTTCAACACCCACTTTTGCAGGTGGAAGTCCCGGAATACCCATCTCCATGCGGATGTAACGATCGCCTGTAACGGCTTCTATGCTGCTGACCAATTGCACAATTTCCCTGATCGAAGCATTCCCGATCTCGGGAACTTCGAGTTCTATTATCTTACGCTCAACAACTTCGCGGTTTATAGGCGTATTCTTATGGTTCGTTTGGTTCAAAACTCCTTTTTTAACTGTTCCACCCAACAATTTAAACGATCTTCGGTCAACTCTGGTTCGAAATCCTCATCCAGCGGCAATCCAAGAAACAGTCCGCTTTCGAGTGCTTCGGAATCCTGAAATGTATAACCATCAGGAGTTACTTTTCCCAGTAGTTGTCCACCGTTTTTAACAACGAGTTTGGCAAGAACTCCCATTGAATTTACAAAATGATAGGCATAGGTAATATGATCGCCCAGCCCAAAGATGGCCACTTTCTTGCCAGTGAAATCAAATGAAGTAACAGTCGGCATAAATTTGGACCAATCAACATTTCCAAATTTCTGATCCCAGGTGTCACGACCAATTGTTGATATCCCGAAGATAATGGTATCATAACGTGTCATATCAACTGCCGATGCTTCATTCACATGAATCAGATCAGGCTTTTGATCTTCAATTTTTGCCGCCAATAATTTGGCTACACGGTGAACAGCTCCGTTCTCTGGTCCGTAAAAAATAGCTATTTTACTCATAACTAAATATTTATTGGTTGTGTATAGATACTTCTGCCGCTACATATTCTCCAAGTATCGCAAGACTCGAAACGTTTTTCAATACCTTGTGTATGGCTTTTTCATAATTTGCAATCAATTGCCACTCAACATCAACATGGAATGAATATTCATTTGGTTTTCCGATGATGGGCAGTGATTGAATCTTGGTAAGGTTGATTTCATGCTCAGCAAAGATATTTAATACTTTGGCCAGCGCCCCATGAAAGTGACCAACTTCAAAACAAATAGAAGCTTTATTAGCCTCCACCGATGAGATGGCACGTTTAGCAAGAATCAGAAATCGCGTGTAATTTTTCTTATTCGATTCAACCCCTCTTTCCAGCACATCAAGTCCATATAATTCAGCCGACCGCAGATTGCTGATCGCCGCAGCATAAGTAATTTTCTCTTTGGAAATCAACTTAGCAACAGCAGCATTATCTCCTAACTCCTTCGTTTCGACATTAGGGAAATATTTTTCAATGTATTCGGCGCACTGAAGAAATGATACAGGATGCGAATAAATCTCCTTGATGTCCTTTTTCCGAACACCGGGAAGTGCCATCAGATTCATCTGTATATGGATATAGATTTCGCCGATGATTCGCAGGTGATAATCGCGGATGAGCGAATAGTTTTGAAGAATGCTTCCGGCAATCGAATTTTCAATCGCCATCACTGCGTAATCGACCTTATCAGCATCAATGAACTCACAAACACTCCGGAACGATTTACACTCAACTATTTCTATCTCGTCAGAAAAATATTGACGAGCTGCATCTTCGTGAAACGAACCTTTTATACCTTGAATTGAAACTTTTTTCATTAAAAACTTATTAAAACTGAACTCATTAATTTTGACGCAATGTAAAAAAAATCCCGGAAATACCGGGATTTATAGTTAAACATCCATTACAATCATATTTTAAACAACTCGCTTGCCTTCACAAGCTCCATCTGATGCGCTTGCAAAACCTTTATACACAGCTCCAGCTGATTAGGTTTCAATACGACATTGGCTGAATCGCCCATTGAATAAGCATACAGGTATTCAATCGAAATCTTATTGTCAGACAATATCTGCAGCGCCTTTGCCAAAGCTCCCGATACATTGGGACAGTTAAGGCAAACCACATCGGTAAGACTTACTGAGAACTGATTATCGCGCAAGACTTTGCACGCAAGTTCCGGATCTGAAACAATTAGTCGTAAAATACCAAACTCTGAAGTATCGGCTACCGAGAAGGCGGACATATTGATTCCATTGCTTCCCAATATTTGTGAGACTTCGTTCAAACGCCCCGATTTATTTTCGAGAAAAATTGATAATTGTTTGATCAACATATAATTGTGATTTTAAAATTTTGATTCAAATTTAAAATAACGCTGCCGATTTCAGAACTTAAAAGCATTTAAAACTATAATTAATCCTACTTATAAAAGAAGATCTTTCTCATGTTTATTGATGTTCTAAAATCAGAACTGAACGACTGAATTCTTATATCTTTCGATTGTCGATCACCCGTTTTGCTTTTCCTTCTGAGCGTTCAATCGACTTTGGTTCAACCAGTTTTACATTTACGGCTATCCCAAGAACACTATCGAGTTTGCGTGCAATCTTCTGACGCAATTCCTCCAATTTCTTAATCTCGTCCGAGAAAAACTGTTCCTGAACCTCAACCAGCAATGCCATCTTATCAAGCGTTCCTTCCCGATCGACAATGATCTGGTAATGCGGTTCAACTTCGCTGATGCTTAGAAGAACAGATTCAACCTGCGACGGGAATACATTCACACCCCTGATTATAAGCATATCGTCACTGCGTCCCTTGCATTTTTCCATTCTTACAAGCGTACGACCGCAGACACATTTGTCGTAAATAAGCCGCGTAAGATCCCGCGTACGGTACCTTATTAGCGGTATTCCTTCTTTGGTGATTGTTGTAAACACCAATTCGCCAATTTCACCCGGAGCCATCGGTTCCAGGGTCTCAGGATTGATAATTTCCGGAAGAAAATGATCTTCGTTGATATGCATACCACACTGGTGTTCACACTCGCACGAAACACCCGGACCAACAATCTCGCTCAATCCGTAAATATCAATTGCCTTTATTCCAAGTTTGGTTTCAATATCTTTGCGCATAGCTTCCGACCATGGTTCTGCACCAAAAATCCCGATCCGGAGTTTGAGGTTTTTAAGTTCCACCTTCATCTCTTTCATCACTTCGGCAATGTTGAGCGCATACGAAGGGGTACAGCAAAGAACAGAACTACCGAAATCTTCCATTAACTGAATTTGCTTGTGTGTATTGCCACCCGAAATCGGAATGACGGAAGCGCCCACGTTTTCGGTTCCATAATGCAAACCAAGTCCACCCGTAAACAATCCGTATCCATAGGCAATCTGCACAATATCTTCCCGATGAACGCCAGCCATTGTAAGCGAACGGCTTACTACTTCTGCCCACATCTGAATATCTCTACGTGTATAACCAACTACAATTGGTTTTCCGGTTGTTCCGGATGAAGCGTGTAACCGCACAATCTCACTCATCGGAACTGTAAACAGTCCATATGGATAGTTGTCGCGTAAATCGGTTTTTATGGTGAACGGAAGTTTATGAAGATCGCTGATGCCATGAATATTACCAGGAGTAAGTCCTACCTCCTGCATTTTTTTACGGTAAGCCGGAACATTGTGATAAATTCGGTTGACCGTATCGCGCAATCTTTCAGACTGAATTGCCTCCATATCATCACGACTTGCGCACTCAATTTTCTCATTCCAAATCATATTCTCAGATAATTTAAATTAACCTTTTTTAGACATTAAAACGCCGATGGAGAGGATAACTCCCAGTGCAATCCCCAGTAATGCGGCAAAAAGCACCTGAAACTCTACAGGTAAAAGGAAAGTGATTGTGTGTGCCGGAATCCAGAAGAAAGGAATCGTCTTTTTAAAAATAAAATTCCATTGCACTTTCCAGTCAAGCTTTGCAATAATATCTCCCATCCTGATGGGTTTCAGCAAACCAGCTACTGTGCCGCCAGTTTTTATAATATGGGTATCTGTAATCTTATGAAGCGTCATCATTACAGGCGCATAGATCAGATTAAGCGTAACGCTGATCGTAAATGCTGTTAAGATACGCAATCTCGAAATGGGTCCACCCAGCGATTCGGCCGCTCCTTCGATACCAAGTGCCTTTAAAAAAGCAGGTGCACCCGCCGCAAAAATCTTGAAAGCCATCACAATCGTCATTCCTAAAAATCCCCAGACGATAGCGCGTGGCAGCAATCCAAATCCTTTTTTATTGTAAACACCTTCACGTAATCTTAAACCGATCGACTCGCCCATTGTCGCCAGTATTGCAAATTTAAGAAAACCAATCAAAAAAGGGTGCGCTGCGTTGGTTGTTTTATACCCGGAATAGATCTCCGGAGAAATAAAGAACGGGCTAAACAGCGCTAAAACAAAAATCAAAAAGTAAAAATCATTTTTTTTCATACGAATGAATTTATGGAGACTATTTGTATTTAGTAGAATTCAAGCATTAAAAAGTTCAGCCCTTTCAGGGTTGCGACCTCATTCATATTATTTCCCGCGGGTTATCACCCACGGTTATTCAGATTAAATCCTTTCAGGATTTTCAATAAGTACAAGTCCGAAGGACTTGAATATAAATATCCTCCGGTATAACCGGAGGAGAAATGAAAATCGCGACTGAACCCTGAAAGGGTTCAACTTTGTCATAATCAAATTTGAATATTTATTTAATGCCATAAACAAGCTGATCGGCAATAATTTCGAGTCCTACCTTCGTAAGGTTGGTTCTTGCATCGGGAATATCCTGCACATCAATCACAAAGAAAGCGCTGTCACCATCGTTTACAACGCGTCCGTAAGCATTTGTAAAGTTGACACCCGCTTTGACAATGTCTTTAAGCAGTCCGTCAAGACCACCGGGTTTGTCGTTCATTTTAACAACGACAATCTCGCGCAAGGCCGCAGACATTCCATTCTCGTTCAGCAACTGATATGCCAACTCAGGATTCGAAACTACCAGATTCAAAATCCCCCATCCATTGGCGGTATGATTGAGATGCAGGGAACGGATATTGATTTCCGCATCTTTTAATACAGCAGTCACCTTTTCGAGATGACCCAGTTTGTTCTCCAAAAAAATAGATACCTGATAAGTCATAGTCCGTTAATTTATTGTGATATTACTTAAATCAAATTACAAAGAAATATTTCTTTATAGTGGCTCTGCTTCATCAATTCTCAAATAGTTCAGCCCCTTCAGGGCTGCATTCCAGCTTATTTCTTTCCGTGGGTTTCACCCACGGTTATTGAGATTAAACCCTTTCAGGGTTACAGCCTCACCTCTTGCTTTTACTAAGTAGCTCCCACGGTTATTGAAATCGAACCCTTTAGCTTCGCTGACCGCTGGTCCAGGGATTTTCTATGTGCAAATCCCGTGAAACGGGGTAAATCTGAATAACCTCCGGTGTAAACCGGAGGCAACGAAGATAATAGAGTATGAGCCCTGCAAGGGTTCAACTTTAATATCCTTCCTATTTCACCCGATTCCTATATTTCATTTTTCAAAAATTCTTATTTCTTCCGTCGATCAAAAACCCTGATCGCTTTACCTTCAGTTTTGGGTATTGAACCCGGTTCAACTAATTTGATCAGCGGACGAACAAGCACTTCATCGCGAATAAGGCGCGTGATATATTTCTGAAGTTTATCCAGGAACGCGAGATCACCTTTAAACCACTCTTTTTTCACTTCAACTTGAACAATCATTTCATCCTGATCGTCAATTGTTTCAAGCGTAATCCGGTAATCATCTCCAACCTCAGGTAATTTCATCAGAACCCCTTCAATCTGCATCGGAAATACATTGCACCCTTTGATAATAAACATATCATCCGAACGTCCGGCAATACGGTCCAAACGACGATGGGTACGTCCGCATTTGCATTTACCCGGAAGAAATCGTGTTAAATCTCTTGTCCGATAGCGGATAACCGGCATTGCAACGCGGTCGAGCGTCGTCATTACCAATTCACCAATCTCGCCTTCGGCAACGGGCTGAAGTGTGATTGGATCGATGATTTCGACCACATAAGCATCTTCCCAGATATGCAAACCATTCTGCTCGGTACATTCGAAAGCCACACCCGGTCCATTCATCTCCGAAAGGCCAAATGAGTTGTATGCTTTCACCCCAAACATCTCTTCAATGCGTTGCCGGTGTTCTTCCGTGTGAGGTTCGGCGCCAATTACCAAAGTATGAAGTTTTGTATCCTTTCGCGGATCAAGTCCCTCCTCTTTAAATACATCGAACAAACGTCCCAGATAACTTGGAATGGCATGAGCAACAGTAGTTCCGTAATCGCGCATCAGTTTTATCTGACGAAGACTATTACCTGCGCCCGCAGGGATACTTAAGCATCCAAGTTTTTCAACACCATATTGAAATCCAAGACCACCCGTAAACAGTCCGTAACCCGCCATGTTCTGAAACACATCGGTATCGCGAACTCCGGCAGCAAAAAGCGATCGTGCCATCAGGTTTGCCCAGCTTGCAAGATCGTGATGATTGTGATAAACAACTGTTGGATTTCCTGTAGTTCCACTTGAACTATGCAGACGGACCACTTCACGTTTATCTACTGAAAGAAATCCCCATGGGAAATCGTTCCTTAAGTCTTCTTTGGTTGTAAATGGAAGTTCGCGAATCTGGTCAATCGAATGAATCGGCGATTTGATCGCTTTACTAATTTCAGGAATCCTCCCGTAATACGGAGAATTTACAGCCTGTTGCAATGTCGTCATCAGCCTTTCGACCTGAAGTTTCTCCAGGTGTTTCCGGTCAAGAACCTCTAAATCTTTTTCCCAATACATAAGTAGTATATTAAAAGAACAAAGTCATGATCAACCTCATCCCATTATTAGTTACCGAATGATTATCTGCATATAGTCCATTTTCAAAATTAAACCCGCCAACACCGTAGGCGGCTGTTGTCCGTTCGTATTCTGCTGTTAACAAAAATTTCGGAACACTGTACGAAATGGAAGGACTTACGCGAACCATGTTCATTATATTCGTACCACATCCCCATATATCTGCTTTTGTCCCCTTATTAACAAGAGGATCTGCGCTTCCAAGATTTTCAAGGTAACCTAAAAACAATCCCGGTTTCCATTTAGTACCGTAAGTGATATTCAACAAAGTCGAATAACTGCTGATATTTGTATAAGTCTCTTTTCCCGTTTGTGGGTTGTAAGTTGCAACACCATATCCGCCAATCATTGTCAGATGTGCCATGTTCTGACCGTAATAACCTTTCAGCAACATCATCAGTTTACCCGTTGCATATTTCCCATAACCCATCAATGAAGTACTGTTGAGACATTCGTCGGTCACATAAATCTTTGCATCGCTGCCGGTTGTCGAAACGCGTGGTTTGATACGGTTAAAATCGATTCCGGCACCAAGGGTCCATGCTTTTTTATTGTATTCAAAACTGAAAACTGTTTCAGGGATTACGGCATCTCTTTTATAAGTATTCGATGAACCGATTGGTCCGACCGATAAGTATTGCTGCTGATACAGTCCGGTGGCAGATAAAGTGAAAGAACCGGCTTTGTAGTCGAATCGCACCTGAGGACTACGATTGAAAGGCTGGAAAGGAGTTCCAGTATTTAATGCACCGATACGCGGAAAAGCATCGTTTCCCCAGAACGGATGCCAGGTCTGTCCAACAAGAAGTTTCGTTTTTGTCCATGTAAAAAGGGTGTACGCTTTCCGAAGCCGGATCAGAAATATTTCGGGCTTACCGGCAAAGTCAACTTCAATACAACCTGTTGTTTTGGCACCAAAGATTTCAGGCCCATTGATGTTGACGCCACCACGGGTAACGACCGAAACGAGATTGGCAGTTGTTTGTTCGTTGATGTCTTTACCATTGGCATCGGTTCCGATATAGTTGGGAAAGAGGTAAAAAACGTCCTGAAATGCATTGAGACCCTTGTAGGTGTCGAGGTAAAAATCGCTTCGCACAAAGCCGTAGAACGATACCGGATTTTCTTTTTTTGCCTCTTGAGAAATGGCCACCAATGGCAGCAAAAAGAGTAAGCACCCAATCAATTTAAGCATAAAAATTTGTTTGTCGGCAAGTTAAGCCGAAAAATTAAACATCTGAATTTAAATCATTTTCACGACCGTTAGTTTGGCGGACGTTCATCACCGGCAAAAATAGGAAAAATAAATAAATTACAGTGTTTACCTGAACAAACAAAACAAATTGAGGCTGTTTTTTTACAAATTAAAAGGAAAAAAGCTATATATCTGATTGTTTGATTTAAATAATGGTTATAAATCAAATAATTGCCAGTTGCAAATAACAAATTAAATACGAAACTGGTATACTTCTCTATTTGGCTTCCGTCCAAAATTGAAAGTGTTCACATATTCTTCACAATTTTGGAAATTGTGTCTCTGAATCTTTCAATCTCTTCTGAAGGTATTGTCTCGAGGATCCTGGCTTCACATTCGTTTCGAACCTCATCGATCTTATTCCGAACCACTTTCCCTTTTGCGGTAAGGCACAATATAATTGCACGCCTGTCGATCGTATCAGCATTTCGGTCGAGATATCCGTTCACAACCAGTTTATCGACCACACGACTAATCCTCGAAAGCGAAAGACCCATGTTCTTCGCCAATTCAGGACTGCTTAAACCTTCACAATTGTCGAGCGCCGAGAAGAAAAGCAATTCTGACTGCGAAATATTCAGATCGTCCATCAACTGCTGATCGACCTGCGCGCATTTTTTCTTCATCTCGTACACCATACTCAGTATTCCAGCCGTCGGTTCCATTGTCGTAAAATTTCTTTTTTGCAAAACTACAAAGAAGACAACTATTTACAAACACATTTTTTGCTATTAGCAAATATTTTTATTGAAAACCTTTTTTATTCAAAATTATTCAATACATTTGCACAACAATTATTGCTATTAGCATATTTTTAAAATTAAACTTTAAAATTTAAATATTATGGCACTTGAACATTTAACAAAAGAGAGTTTCAAAGAAAAAGTATTCAATTTTGAATTGAACAA
>JAAFHB010000418.1 GCA_010906965.1 Mariniphaga sp.
GGCCTAAATTCATGTTTTTTCACCCTTCAAGAGGCCATTTTTAGTGTAGTTGTTTTGCAAGTGCCTGATATTCAGCAGTTATATTTTTGGATTTTCATTTGTAGTCCCCAAGGGGGTATTGTATATCAATCAGTTGCATAGTAACTTGCGGCCATGTATTTCAAGATATCCATGCGCACCAATCCCGAGACGGGACGCTACTCTGGTTATTACCGTTTAGTGGAAAGCTATCGCAACTATTGCGACAGGGTATGCCATCGTACAATCCTGAATGCTGGTTACCTCGACGAATTAAATACAGATCAACTAAACCTTATTCAAAAAATTCTTACCGCAAAAGTCAACAACCATGATAAACCATTATTTGAACTTCCATATACCAGCGATACAACTGTAATTCATTACGTTGACGAATTTTACAACCGTATGGTTTCCGAAAAGCGCATCGACGTGCTTGTGGATAATCAAAAAAAGAAGACAAACCAAATTGGGAAGGACCTACAAATCATAGATATCAATAGTATTCGGAATAAAGATGTTCGTGAGATTGGAGCAGAATGGTTGTCGTATCAGGTGATGAAACAGTTGCAGATCGCACCATTTTTAGAGCGACTGGGTTGGAACGAAGACGACATAAAACTGGCTCAAAGCCACATTATTAGTCGGGCAGTTTATCCGGCATCGGAGCTGGAAACGACCCGGTGGATAAAAGAGAACTCGTCGGTATGCGAGGTTACAGGATACAATATCGAAAAGATTACCAAAGACCGCCTGTACAACATTTCAAAAAAACTGTATGCCGAAAAAGAAACATTGGAGCAACATCTATCCGTTCGCACCAATGAATTATTTGATATTGAGGATAAAATCATGCTTTACGACCTTACAAACACCTACTTTGAAGGCAGAAAAGAGGGGAGCAAATTGGCCAAATATGGCCGAAGCAAGGAAAAACGAAGTGATGCAAAATTGGTTGTGCTGGCATTGGTGGTCAATCCAGAAGGATTTATCAAGTACTCGTCAATTTTGGAAGGGAATATGGCTGATTCCAAAACCCTGGAGGGGATGATAGACAAACTACGAATCAAAACCTCTTCATCGGCAAAGAAAGCACTTGTGGTGATAGATGCCGGTATTGCCACCGATGCTAACTTGAAAATGATAAAAGAAAAAGGCTTTGATTATTTGTGTGTTAGTCGTTCGAGTTTAAAAAACTACAACATTGAAGCAGGAGCAACAACGGTTACAGTAACCGACAATAAAAAACAGAAGATAGATCTGCGCAGCGTTAAATCGGATCGTAATACGGACTACTACCTCAAAGTAGAAAGTCACACTAAAGAGCTGAAAGAACGCTCGATGAATGAGCAGTTCCAGTCACGTTTTGAAGCAGGGCTACAGAAAATAGCCGACAGTCTGACAAAGAAAGGTGGCGTAAAACAGGAAGATAAAGTCTATGAACGCATTGGCCGAATAAAACAAAAATACCCCTCCATACAAAGATATTTTGATATTAAAATTGAGGTAAAAGATGATGTTGAAATCAAAAGAAAAAAGAAGAGTGTAGAAGTAGCGAACGAAAAAAAGAAGATTGCAACTTCAATTAAATGGGCTATCAAAGAGGGTATTGACATAAACGCCCGAAGTGGAGTTTACTTCCTTCGCACTTCGCTGGAAGCCAATTCTGAGAATACTATATGGCTGTTCTATAATACGATAAGAGAAATTGAGGCCACCTTTCGAGTGTTAAAATCTGATCTTGATTTGCGTCCCATCTACCATCAAAAAGATGAAAGCACGATGGCGCACCTGCATCTGGGTTTGCTTGCTTACTGGTTGGTAAATACCGTTCGGCATCAACTAAAGAAACAAGGCATTCATAGTTGTTGGCGGGAGCTTGTCCGGACAATGAACACGCAAAAAGCTGTTACAACTTTGGCGCAAAACAACAATGATGAAGTAATCATGATACGTCGTTGCTCGGAACCGAACCAACAAGTACGTAAGCTTTATGATGCCTTAAAATATAAATATGCACCATTCGTTAAACGAAAATCCGTAGTACACAAATCTGAACTCAACGATTGTCAATTCATTGATAAACAATTATTTTTTTCAGATTAGCTGCAAAGTGGGTTAAAATACAGCGATTGAAAATCGCTGTACCCCATTCCTTTCGCGATTGGAAATCACAAGACCCGATCGCTGCACCCATCCTTAATCGCTGCTCCCTGTCCATGACCCTTTCCAATCATGCCAGTCGGAAACCAGGCCTGCTTTTACCGGGTTATTTAATGTATATTTTATGGCATAATACAAATGTGTTTCATCTCTTATAGTGGTATCGTAGCTCTCCTTTTGCCATAACTTTCCTTCCCTCTTTTCTGACTTATTAATCTGGTAGGATGAAAACCTCTTAACAGATTGTAGGACATCCTGTAAATAAACAGGTTTTCCTTCGCTGTCCTTTTCAAACAGTTCAAAAACCCAATGAACGTGGTTAGGCATAATGGTGAAAGCTATATTTTTCAACCTTTTCCCTTCCCAAAATTGTAACGATTGAATAATTATCGCGGTATTCACCGATTGAGCTAAATCGATGGCAGGATTTTTATCCAAATCTAACAGATCATCGTAGGCTTTGATATATTTTTTACGAACCAGAATATATTCTTGCTTAAGTTTTTCGATGTGTGACGCGATTTCCGCTTCGCATTTTATATTATCCCTCGATTGGGAAGTTGTGGAATCCATCTGCAATTTAAGCGTTTCCAATTGATGCGTGTACCAAACCAATGCTTTTGGAGGGACGGCGTCCTGCAAATTCCATGTCACAAAATAGGCTTGTCCAGGTTGCTGGAAATGGGGCAAAATATGCCGGTACGATTCCTTTTTCTCCATAAGAAATTTTATTATAATGATAAATACGTAGAAATAGAAAATGGGTTTCGGCACCACTGGCTTTGCACTAAAGGTTATGCGGTTCGGGTCATGTGGTTTCCAACCGCATTTAACGCCGAAGGTCTTGATAATTCGCGATTGGAAATCGCAGGACCCTATTCTTCCGCGATTGGAAATCACAGGACCCTATTCTTCCGCGATTGGAAATCATAGGACCCTATTCTTCCGCGATTGGAAATCGCAAGACCCAATCCTTCCGCGATTAGAAATCGCGGGACCCAGTTCATGCGGTTCGGGTCATGCGGTTTCCAACCGCATTTAACATCGGAGGTCTTGATAATTCGCGATTG
>JAAFHB010000419.1 GCA_010906965.1 Mariniphaga sp.
ATAGTTTTGCTGATAACTAATTTAAACCAAAACTGGTAAAGATGGCCTTAGGTTGGAACGAAATTAAAGAGCGTGCTGTTAAATTCTCGAAAGAGTGGGCCGGAACATTTAATGAAGAAGCAGACGCCAAACCTTTCCTGATTGATTTTTTTAATGTATTCGGCATTTCGCAACGCAGTGTAGCAACATTCGAGCACAGGGTGAAAAAGTTAGGCGAGTTCGATGGATACATAGATATGCTTTGGAAGGGAACAATGGTCATCGAGATGAAAAGCCGTGGCAAAAGCCTCGACAAAGCTTTTTCTCAAGCCAATGATTACCTGCACGGATTGAATTCCTTTTCGAATTGTACGATAAATACACCGCCGGTTTATTTGTGGTGGAGAAAAAGAAGAAAAGATCCCTTGGGATCGAACAAAAATAACGATCAAGAACCCGAAAGGATAAAACATGTATAACCATGGATGAAAATAATAGTATGACAAAAGTTTTAATTACAGGAGCGACAGGAAATATAGGAATTGAAGTATTATCTGCTTTGCAAAAACTTGACCATCAACTGGAAATTTATGCAGGTGTCAAGGACACAGCGTTTGGCAATGAGAAACTTTCAAATTTTAACATGAAGACAATCAAATTTGACTTTATGAATATTGAGACATTTTTGCCTGCCTTAGAAAACTTTGACATGCTTTTTTTACTTCGGCCACCACAAATTTCAGACGTTAAAAAATATTTTGCACCTCTCATTGATATTGCAAAGAAATCTTCAATAAAACATATTGTTTTTTTATCTGTGCAAGGGGTTGAGAATAGTAAAATTATACCGCATCATAAAATAGAAAAATTAATTGTTGACAGCAAAATTCCATATACATTTTTACGACCTGCCTATTTTATGCAGAATTTCACGACGACTTTACGTAATGACTTAGTAAAGAATCATAGAATTTATTTGCCGGCCGGACAAGCAAAATTCACAGTCATCGACGCAGAAGATATTGGTTCTGCGACAGCACAAGTATTAATCGAACCGCAAAACCATATCAATAAAAGTTATGAGTTAACTAATAATGAAACCTTGTCATTTGCTGAAATGGCCGATAAAATCAGTAAAGGAATTGGAAAGACGATCGAGTATATTTCACCTAATTTATTGCAATTCTTTTTGACAAAACGAAAAGAAAATATGCCGGCAATGCTAATTTTAGTGATGATTTTGCTGCATTACTTTCCAAGATTTCAAAAAACACCAAAGACAACTGAATGGGTAAAAATTATCACAGGACAAGCTCCAAAATCTTTTGACAACTTTGTTCTTGCAAATAAAAATCAACTATAATAACAAGAAGCACAGGCTAAAATAGGGGTTTGGGGAAAGTGGTGGTTCGGTTCTCCGCAGATCCCGAAGTTTCAGCGATGGTTAATCAAACATCCACATCAGTCCCGCACCTGCGGATGGTAAAATCGCCAACTTTGCCAAGTAGTAAAATGATAGATCATTCAATCACCCTTTCTTTTATGATTTAAATCATATATTTGAAATAAAAGAACGTTTTAATTCAATGTTGTTCAGTTAAGAGATATTTAGAAATTATTAGCTTTATGAAACTTAGTGTTTTTGTGCCTTAGTGGCCAATTTTCTCTTGCCACAATCCCGCAAGGCGGGACCAAGGTACACAAAGAAAGTCCTTAACTAAACGTCATTGATTCATAATTCCTAATTCATAATTCATAATTATCGATTCACATGCTCACAGTATCGATTCACATGCTCTCAGTGTTCATTCATATTAAAAAAATGGTCATCCTTTAAGTGAACGTGTGTCTATTCAATACATGAATAGTTAACCGTTCACTCAGATTGAAATCACAGAAAAAATCGCGATCGAATTTTGAAATGAGTCACGATATAAACGATATAGCGATCAGGATGCACCATTTCAGTAAAAAGAATATTCACTCCTAACTAAAACTTCCTTACTTTTACGGAGAATATTTAAGCGTCGTAACAATTATGTCAACACGTATTCTTGAGGAAATTACCCCGTTTATCGTGATGGAAGTGCTCGAAAAAGCGCACGAAATGGAAAAACGGGGAATCAATATCATCCACATGGAAGTTGGAGAACCCGATTTTGATGTCCCGGCCTGCGTAAAGGAGGCCACCTGCCAGGCAGTCAACGAAGGTCACACACATTACACCCACAGTCTTGGAGATCCTGAATTGCGGATGGCTATTTGCCGGAACTACAAAAAAAACTATGGCGTCGATGTCGATCCCGATCAGGTAATTGTGACCTCCGGATCGTCGCCAGCCATTTTACTGGTGCTCTCAGCTTTAATCGAGCGCGGCGAAGAAGTAATTCTTTCCGATCCCAGCTATGCCTGCTATCCCAATTTCATTAAATTCCTTGGGGGCAAAATACTACGGGTCCCTGTTTTTGCCGGAAACGGGTTTCAGTTCGATACATCGGAAGTTGCATCGCTGATCACACCCCGCACAAAGGCGATCATGATCAATTCGCCAATGAATCCGACGGGCAATCTGGTAGACAGGGAGGTGATGGAACGTCTTGCCAAATTACCAATCACCATCATATCCGACGAAATTTACCATGGACTTGTTTATAACGATCAGGCACACTCCATCCTCGAATTTACTGACAAAGCATTCGTTTTAAACGGTTTTTCGAAACTTTATGCGATGACTGGTCTTCGTTTGGGATACCTGATTGCACCTAAAGAATATATCCGGCCGATGCAAAAGCTGCAGCAGAACCTTTTTATCTGTGCCAGTTCGGTAGCACAGCGTGCCGGGATTGTTGCACTCGAAAATTGCGATTGCGATGTCGAGAAAATGGTAACCACCTACAACGAAAGACGCATTTTTCTCGTCAGAAGATTAAAGGAACTTGGATTTCAGCTTCCTGTTGAACCAACCGGGGCATTTTATGTTTTTGTAAATGCGCGCCATCTTTCGAACGACTCTTATAAACTGGCGTTCGATATACTTGAAAAAGCGCACATTGGCGTTACACCTGGAATCGATTTTGGTCCAAATGGTGAAGGTTACCTTAGGTTTTCGTACGCAAACTCAATCGAAAACCTCGAAGAAGGGATGAACAGGCTCGAACAATACATCATTGATCTTAAAAATTAAAGAATCCACCATCTGAGAAGGTGGACTTGAAAAGCCCCTATAAGGGGCCAAAGTCCAGATTCTATTGCTTAGTTCATTTTTTTTCTG
>JAAFHB010000420.1 GCA_010906965.1 Mariniphaga sp.
CTTTGGCTAACTCAATTTTATCGACATTAAAAGCATCGATGGTATTCAGATACTGATTGGGGCCGTAACGGTAAATCGAATTATTTAACCGGATACCATCAATCAGAAGTAAGGCCTGATTTCCAGTTAAACCCCTGATAAACGGAGATCCGCCTCCATGATTTGTTTTTTGAACGAATACCCCATTCATGTTCATCAATGCTTCGGGAGTTGTACGCGGATTAAAATCATCCAGCGTTTTCCCCGTTATTGAATTAACACTGTATGGAATTAAAGTAGCCTCTTCAGGGTTTCGCAGTGCTGTTACGACTACTTGCTGAAGTGAAATTACTAATGTTGAATCTCTCTGTCCTTTAGCATTAAAGCCGAATGCCAGAATAATAAAAATGAGTGTATACTTTGTCATGAAAACCCGAAGCTGAATTAAGCAGGTATTACTCAATTTGCGGTGAAGAATGCTGCATGAACCGGAGCGGGACAAGGCGTTTTTAACCCTTTTATTGCCACCCAGATCACTTCATTGAATAGGGCATCATTAATCCTGTCCTCCTTACTAAAATCGAATTTTTCGCTTAGTCTTGAAAATTTACTCTGTTCCCTGTTTTTCAGGTTTAAATCTACAAGATTAGCAACTGATTGAAAAGGAGGATGTATTGCCGTTGTATTAAAGCATCGCCACAATGGTTCAGCTGCAGCATCGTATTGACTCATTGGGGGTAATCCCAGAATCAGTTCGATTGAACGGAGAACCGAGCTGGTAGAATACATGGTGTGATCAACAAAACCCTGCTTCACAAACCCACCCGCGACATACGTGGTTGACCGGTGAGCATCAACATGATCAGGACCGTTTTGCGCATCATCCTCGACGATAAAAACAACGCTTTCTTTCCATATCGGAGTATGGCTGAGATATTCAACGAAAAGGCCAACGGCCAAGTCATTATCGGCTACATGGGCTTTTGGCGTAGGACTTCCAATTTTTAGTCCTTCCGTATGGTCATTTCCAAATCGTAAAGTATTCAATCGCGGCACATTACCTTCAGCAAGAAGCGCATCGAAATCACGTTTCCATGTATGAAAACGTACTGTATCGCGTATGGTCATATCCCATCCGGAATAAGCTGCACAGAAATGATCTTTTAGTACCGGGATATTGGGTGTATTTGAATCAGAGATAAACTCACCATAGCTTCGGTAGGTCACGCCATATCGTTTACAGAAATCCCACAAAAATCCATTTTTATTGTTTGCAATTTCCTGATTCCCTTCTCCCGGATAAGAACCTCCTCTATGACCATAACTGGTTGGCCAGTTCTTTTCCAGGTAGTCAGTGGCATAGGCTCCCATGGTCCAGTTATGGCCGTCGGCGCTAACTTCCCCATCTACGTAGAAATTGTCGAGTAAGACAAATTCTTTCGCCAGTTTGTGAAGGTTCGGTGTAATATTTTTCCCGAAAAGCACCAGGCTTGAATCTCCATTTCCTTCCGGAACATCGCCCAATACCTGATCGTAGGTTCTGTTTTCCTTGATAATATAAAATACGTACTTGATTGGTGATAAATCGCCGACCCTTGAAGGGATGGGATTCCCTTTCTCGCCTGTACTATTCATCTCTTTTTCTTTGGAATATGGCGTATTGTTATATACCGATTTAGAATAAATACCCAACTGGTTCTCATCAGGTTTCGGAATTGCCTGAAGGGTTCCGGTAAACAATCCGCCGATGTACTGAACCTTTTTATTTTTTAGTTCCGCATGATGGGCTACTGCTTCTTCATTGCTAACAGGACTCGGCCCAAAGGGATTTGCTTTGGAAGTCAAACCCTTACCATTGGTGACAAATATGGTATTTTTTATTACACGCACACAAGTCGGATACCACCCGGTAGGAATGAACCCTTTGCTCTTACTGGTACCCGGATTACTCACATCGAAAACAGCCAGACAATTGTTGTCCGCATTGGCAATGTAAAGTGTTTTTTCATCTTCACTCAGCGCCAAGCTATTGGTTGTTGAACCGGAAGGAGACCCGGGATAAAGTGCAGCATTCAAAATTTCAATTTCCCTGTTCTGTTCTGTTGATATTACAGAAACCGAATTATCATTTGCATTGCTTACAAAGAGGTATTTGCCATTGTGTGTGATGCATAAGTCGTTCGGGTTGTCCCCGGAAGGAATTGAACCTTTCACCATTTGGCTTTTGGTGTCAAACAAAACAATTTTGTTACAACCCCAACAAGAGATAAACAATGTTTTGTTATCATCTGACAACAAACAGGTATAACCTTCACCCCCTATTGAAATACGATCTTTAACTTTTTTTGCTTTTAAGTCGAACACATACAGCGAATTATTTTCCTTGGTAACAGCATAAAGAAACTGCTGTTGATCGTCCACAGCAATACCTGCAACAGATATCTTTTCAGGCCACCTTTTGCCGATTACCAACGTGTCGTAGGGAACTATCTTTTTGTTTTTAATCTCATATCGCATGATCCAATTGTCGTTTCCGCCAGATGCATACAAATATTTTCCATCCTTTGAAAAAGTAAGACCCAACCATCCTTTGGCAATTATCACCGAATCGAGAAGCTGCATTTTTTCCGCATTAATCAGATGGATACTCTGGTCACTTTGTCCGTTATTTGTTACAGCCAGTAGTTTTTGGGATGGTGAGACAGCAATATTTAAAGGTAAATCTCCAACAGGTAGCATTTTCCCGACAGGGGTCAGTTTCCATCCATTGGGTAGCGACACGCGACCCGATTCAACCTCCTTCAGTGTTTGTGCTTTTACCTGCAATACATTCAACAACGGCATGTTCAAGCAAATCAATGCAAATACTATTTTTATTCTTGAAGTTATCATATAATTATATTGAATATTTATTAATAATTCTCTGCGAAAGCAAGATTAATCTTTCGATATTACATTACTGTTTCAGAAATAGCACAATTTTATTAAATTTACTTTAATGGATTTCCGATTTTCTGAAGTCTTTTTTCAAGGATAACAATTGCTGACTGAAGGTATTCATTTTTAGCTTTTTTGCAATGGTAATAATATTTAGGTTTGATACAACCTGCATTTATGTAGTGTTTTATCTGTTTTTACATTTTGGTCTTTTTATCTGATTAACTTTGTCGGCTGATTAAACTTAAATAATAAGTTTGGCAGGATAATTTATTGGCAAAAAGAAGATAATGGTTCGGCTCGAATTTCTAAAATATATGGCCAC
>JAAFHB010000421.1 GCA_010906965.1 Mariniphaga sp.
GTATTTTCCCAACCTTATTATCTCCATCTACCGGGTATTGTGTGATGAACTTGTCAACTACCGGGCTTTCGAGCAGATGGATTTGCCGGAGCATGCCACCAAGTTTTACCAATTGCCAAAAGGTGGAAATATCTGTAGGATAGGGCACCCTTGGGAAATCGATCTTTAAAAACTCTTTGTATTTCTCGCGATAGGCCGGACTGTGCAACACCGCATAGATATAATCCAACAGGTCAATGGGCGCAATCTTATCCTGCTCCTCGGTTGAAGAGGAGACGGTGGTTGTCTTTTCGTTTGTAAAGGTTAATCCCAATCCTTCAGCAATTCGATTAACGATTTCCGGATTTAGATTGGGTTGTCTTTCGGTGGTTTGACCTATGGTTTGTTGACTTTTATTATCTGGATAAAGGTAAAGGGGGAAAAATTTACAGTTGTCAAGAGGCGAAACACTATCTTTGTCAACAAGTTTATTTGTTATAAAATAATTAGTAATAAGGCCTGTTCTAGAATTCCTAACTGCCAGAAGTGAAGTGTTTTTCTCAATACAATTATAACTTAATGGACTTCTTGGATAAGCCATAAATCCTTTGCTTCGTCCAGTGAAATAGGTTATTCGATTATCAAATGGATGATAGGAAACTTCAGAAATTACGCCATCATTCTTTAAAAGATCCTTTCGTGCAAAGTCAATAGTCCAATCTCTTCCATCTTCTGGTAAACTATATATACTTTGTATGGTCTGATTTGGCAATTCAACTATATCTCTAATAACTTTATCAAGTCTTTCTTTGGAAAAACTATAAACAAGCCCATCACGTTTTGTTTGTATTCCAGTGTTATTTGCTAAATATATCTCATCAATTTTAAATCCCTTTTCATAACCTTCACTAAAATTGAAATTTTTTGGAATGAAGAAGTAATAAGGTTCCTGGTAATCTAATTTTTGCCATTCTAATTTATCAATTGCATTTTTAATTAAAGATTCATATTTTAAATCTCTATTACCTTGAATTTCACAATGAAATACTTGTCCTAATTCATTCTTCTTTTTTTTCCCTGTTTTCACAAACAGATTAATAGAAACGCCTTGCATAATATCAAACACATTTTGGTCGGGAGAACCATCCGGACAAACTTCTTTTTTCTTTGCATTACCGTGCAAATCCAGAATATATATCTTATCAAAGCTTTCTAATAAATGCTTCCGCATTTGACGGTGAGTAATGCCATCAATAAAACTGTTGTTGGAGATATATGCCAGAATACCACTTCCGTTTTTATCGATAAAGTGCTGTCCAAACCGAATAAATTTGATGTAATCATCATCAAGATTGATTTTTCTTTCATTTAAATCCTTTTTGTAATCTGCAATAAGGTTTTGTATCCATTCACTTTTATTGCTGCTGCTTACACTATAAGGCGGATTTCCCATCACCACCATCACAGGCGTATCGCGCTTGATATGATTGGCTTCGTTGGCTTCGGTGCTGAGCCAGTTGGCAAACAGTGTGCCGGTGTCGGGGTGGCTTTCTTCGAGACTATTGGTAAGGTAAACCCTGAAACGCTGATCGCGCGTGGGGTGATAACCCGTTTCGGTCAGCAGTAAATCCAATTTAAGATGTGCCATCGCATAGCTTGCCATCAACAGCTCGAAGCCATTCAACCGCGGCAGCAAATGCGTTTCGACATATTTGCTCCAGATGCCTTGCTGTCCTGCAAATTTCTCATGAATGTGTTTGACCACTTCGGCCAGAAAGGTGCCTGTTCCTGTTGCAGGGTCGAGTATCTGTACCTTGTGCACCTCCTGATCGATGGTTCGAATATTGTCTTTGAACCGTTTGTCGGTACTCTGGAGATTTACTTTGATCGTAGTTTTACTCGTGTCGGCCAAACCTTGCGGTAATTCGAATTCGGATTTTAACAGGTCGTCGACCGCCCTGACGATAAAACTGACGACGGGTTGCGGCGTGTACCAAACGCCACGCGCTTTGCGCAAAGCAGGGTCGTACTCGCTCAGAAATGTTTCGTAAAAATGGATAATCGGGTCTTCCATCTTGGTGGCCTTTCCGAAATCCTTGAGCAATTCCTCGACATTGCAGGCAAGGAATATCTCAACCAGACTGTCAACAATCCATTTAATACGATCGTCGAGGTCGGGACCGGCAATGTATCCGAACAGTTTGCGCAAGAACGGATTCGACTTTGGGATTAATTCCGCGGCTTCCTGCCGGCTGAAATCATTCAGGGTTTTGTCGTGTGAACGTGCCGCAAACATACCGTAAGCAATGGTTTGCGCATATACATCGGCAAAACCTTTTGGCGTAATATCATGAATCAGCAGCTCCCTAAAGGCAATCATCTGGTCTTTCAGCGTACTGTCTTCCTGGTTAGATTCGTCGCTGGTTAATGCCTTTTCGATCACATCCGAAAGCAGCCGCGCTTTACCGGCCATCATTTCGGCCAGTTTCTTCGAGCTCTTGATCGTCTGCCCCTGATGAGCGCAAAAATCCTTTATTAAATTGGTGAAAGTTGCGAAGTTCTCCCGAAGAGGCATAATTTCCCCTCCTTTAAAGGAGCCAGGGGAGGTTCCAATCGCAATCTTGGTAATAAACTGCCCGTCGTGGTAGAGGTGAAAGTTTAAATAGTCGGTGAATAGCAAATTACCTAACGACGCTTTGTAACGGTCGAACTGTTCTTTGTTTCCGGTTTTCTTTGCTCCTTCAAGATCTTTGTCACCAATGTCTTTGGCTTCGATAAAACCGATAGGAATGTCCTTTTTGATCAGGATATAATCGGGCGCTCCGCACGATTGCCGCTTGGGTTCGTTGGTTGCGCTGATTCCGGGGACTAAACTTTCTATCAACTGCTGCAAATCGCCACGAAAAGTATGCTCAGTGGCATTGCCTAATTTGTATCGTTTGTTGATGTTGTCAATATATTGCTCTAAAGTCATTTGGCGGAAGTCAGGGTTTGTCGTTAATTTGATTTGGCTGTTCTCTCGTTCTTTACCTATGCGGTAAATCGCCTGAGTTTTCAAATGTAGGGATAAATATCGAAAGGATGTTACTTTTAGTAATATAATATTTCCCAAAAGGCAATGTTCCATGTCGTATAAATACGAAGCATAAGTAGCCTAAGGTTTTAAATGCAGCGATTGGGTCATGCGGTTTCCAACCGCGTCCAACGCCGGAGGTTTTGATATTTAGCGAAAGGAAATCGCAAGACCCTTTCCTTCCGCGA
>JAAFHB010000422.1 GCA_010906965.1 Mariniphaga sp.
TGATGCGTTAGAAGCAGTAGTGACCGCAACATCTCGGGGTCTGCCAAACCGTTCAGTTTTACACAGACACCGTTTGGGTAGCTAATCTCACAGGAAATCGTATTGTTTGCTGCTGCCGGATCCGGAAAGGCCTTCGACCGATTCTGTACCGGTGCTGGAACCTGGGATGACCGGATCGCTTTTCCATTATCAAAAACCACCGGGACAAATCCTCTTTTAGGTGGCAATTGTCCTTTCAACTTGTTCTGCCAATAATAGAACATGGACTCTTTCATGCGCTGGTTGGCGCAATAATCACGAACGGTTAGGCCGGATTCCAGAAACCCGTCATAGATGGATAAAAATTGTCTCGCTTTTAACATCGCTTGTCTTTAAAATGAAGCCCCAAACTTAAAAACCAAAAAGACAATTTAAAATACGGGGTTCACCGAATGCTTACCATTTAGAATGGAAAAATGACTGTCTGATTAATTCAAAATATTGCTATTTAGAATGTTATTAATCCTGTTCAAAAACCGCTACTACATTTTTTAATAGCTCGGGGATGGTCAATGATTAGTTGCTCGATTATACTTGTTAATGCTAATTGAACCCGCTCATCCTTGTTTTCTTTAAATTCGAGGACTAAAGAAAGAGGGTCAACATATTGATTCTTTGCCAAAATTTCCGGAGCATACTTCCATGTTTCAATACTGTATTTCCCATCGAAAGTGTTTACCTTTTTTATTTTTCCCTCTTTAAGCAGCATTCTGAAAACATCCTGATGTAGGGCAAAGTGCAATTGTTTTTCGTCGTTTAAATCGGAATAATATGCCAGCGCGTTAATGTTGGTTTTAAAAAGCAATTCACTATTAATTTCATCATCAGTAAATACGTTCTTCACTACCGGGCTACTCATAAATGGGATCGCTTTTTTCCAGAGTTCCTTATTCCCGTTTTCAAAATAAATCGTCTTCTCTTTAGTGCCATCAACTCTGCAAAGCGCTAAAGTCTGCAGGTTCTCTACAGCCCTGGAAATTGTTAAGTACCGGTATTTCAGTGCGACAGCAAGTTGTTTATAGTTAAATTGATTCAGATTTTCTTTCTGCAGATGATAAAGAATCAGGCATTGTGCGGCAGGTTGCAAATACACTTTCTTTTGCGCTTTCATTGCATATTCTTTGATGTCAACAGCTAGAGAGGGAATAAAAATCTGTTTATTGGCAATAACAAAGTTTATTCGTTTCTGAATCAGCCTGTTTCTATTGAAGGCTTCAATTTCAGGCAAAATGAAAATTACCGACTGGTTAAAATTGCGTTCGAGTAGTTCAAATTGCTTTTTATATTGGTCGGGAGTGAAATGCTCCTGAGCGATTTTTTTTGCAAATACGATGTTTCTGTCAAGTAAGCTTGCTTCCCCAAAAGCATATTCGCTTGTTATGTAAAAAGGTAAAGTATTAATTCTCTCTTTTTGAATCTCTGCGAAATTCAAATCAATGCCAAACACTTCTTTTAAGTAATCTATCGTGTCTTCCATTACAATTCGTTTTATCTCTACATCTGCATTTTATCATCTACATCTGATAAAATGCAAATACAATGATATAATACTGAATATTTATTGTTTTAAATATTAAATAATGCCTTTTTGTTGAAGTTCTCATTTTCACCATACTTTACATATCCCAATTGGTTAGTCAATAATTGAGTTTTACCAATTTCAAAATCTGCTGTATTACTGTGTGTATGCCCATAAATCCAATAATCCGGGCCATGCGTTTCAATTAGATCATACAATTCTACCGCAAAGGCATCATTTAAAGCATCGCCCCGATATTTTTGAGGATAATTCATGAAGGTGGGAACATGGTGAGTTACCACCACATTTTTAGTTACGACGGTTTTCTCCAGTTCCAGTTTTAAAAAGGAGAGGCATTCCGTATGAAGTTGATTATAATTTGAGGTAAAAAAAGGATGACCACCGTAATTGATCACCTGAAAATCGCTCATCCCTCTTTGAATCTGCCATTGATGGGCAGGAGGAATATTCGTCCAAAGAATTGAGAAGACGAATCGGATCGTATCAATGCAAACAGCCAGATTATTAACCAAATGCACATTGCTTTTAATTTTCTCATTCAACGCACCACTTTTGGTTGCTGCATCAAAATAGTAGTATTCGTGATTGCCGGGTATCCAAAAGGTCGTTTTAAAGTGATCCGAAACATAACTGAAGAAATCAGCGTATTTATCCATCACTTTAAAGGGTACAATGTCGCCAGCCAGTATTAATATCTCTCCGATTGGCTCAATCGGATGCTGATTAAGGAAACTCTTGTTTTCCTTGAATTCTAAATGCAAATCAGAACAATATTGAATTTTCATTTGCTGCTCATTCGTTTTTTATATTTCAATTGCAACCCGTTGTGATTCATCTACTTTTACCAAAAGCTCCAAAGCTTTCCATATGGCATCTGTATGGCTGATGACTGAAAACATTCATTGAAAAACAGCATGCTATGTTTGGCTTTATTAATTTTTCTAAGTATTTGTATTTCCATGCTTTCAATCATATATACAAGTCAATTTTGTAACAATTATATATCAAATTTGTTACACACAAATATCAAATCTCATTTTTTTGAATGGCAACAGGATGCGATCCTTTAAATTATGTGGATGAAACTTGTTAACTGTCCCTTCACAGAACCGGTATTTTTTAAATAGCTCAGAGATGGGTAAAGATTGAGGGCAATGAGCCTCGCAATTTCCGCATTTTGTGCAATTGGAAGCTCTCTGTTGCGGCTGATAGATTAATTCGCATAAATAATTACATTTGTCATCATAAGTAGTTAAAACTAAACAAATGACAGGAAAATTTGCCGTGCGAAATAGTTACATTGATAAAATCAAAATAGGATGCAGGCAGATGAGCTGTTTACTCAGAATTGTCATACTATTTTTTCTTACAGTGACGACACTAACCGATTTGTCTGCTAAGCCCATCGGGAACAATGCCCCAATCATGGAACGAACCATGCAATTTATTGCCTTGCAGGTTTCGACTTTTAGTAATCCTTTCAATGGTAAAGATTTAACCGGCTGGGGATACCTTATTAAGAAACAGGATGGTGCATTTTTTGAATCATTCGATGGCAAGACAGAATCCTCAGACCATCGTTATTCCGGTCAGGATGGTATCATCACTGTCCATCCTTTCATCGAAGGTGGTCCGCGTTACGGTCAGCTAT
>JAAFHB010000057.1 GCA_010906965.1 Mariniphaga sp.
ATAGTTTTGCTGATAACTAATTTAAACCAAAACTGGTAAAGATGGCCTTAGGTTGGAACGAAATTAAAGAGCGTGCTGTTAAATTCTCGAAAGAATGGGCCGGAACATTTAATGAAGAAGCAGACGCAAAACCTTTCCTGATTGATTTTTTTAATGTATTCGGTATTTCGCAACGCAGAGTAGCAACATTCGAGCACAGAGTGAAAAAGTTGGGCGAGTTCGATGGCTACATTGATATGCTTTGGAAAGGAACGATGGTCATCGAGATGAAAAGCCGTGGCAAAAGCCTCGACAAAGCTTATTCCCAGGCCAATGATTACCTGCACGGTTTGAAGCAATATGAATTACCCCGGTATATTCTGGTTTCCGATTTCGAAAACTTCCGACTTTACGACCTTGAAGATGGTTCTCAGACAAATTTTCAGCTGAAAGATTTTGTAAAACATGTGCGCGAATTCGGTTTTATTGCCGGTTACCAGAAACGGACTTACAAAGCCGAAGATCCTGTAAACATAGAAGCCGCTTACCTGATGGGCAAGCAGCACGACGCGTTGAAAGAGGCCGGTTACACGGGGCATGAGCTGGAAAAATACCTGGTGCGTTTGCTCTTTTGCCTGTTTGCCGAAGATACCACGATCTTCGAAACGCGTATTTTTCAGGAATACATCGAGACCAAAACCAACGAGGACGGTACCGACCTTGGAATGCACCTCGCTCAACTGTTCCAGGTACTCAATACACCGCCCGAAAAACGCCAAAAGACATTAGACGAAAGTCTGGCTGCCTTCCCTTATGTGAATGGCCACCTGTTCGAAGAGCAACTCTCGTTTGCGTCGTTCAACAGCCATATGCGCCAAACACTTTTGGAGAGTTGTTACCTCGATTGGGGTAAAATATCGCCTGCCATCTTCGGTTCATTATTCCAAAGCGTAATGGATGCCAGTCAGCGCCGGAATCTGGGCGCGCACTACACAAGCGAGAAGAACATTCTGAAAGTGATCAAGCCATTGTTTCTTGACAAGCTTTGGCAGGAGTTCGAAGCCGTTAAATCAAACACAAATAAGCTCAAACAATTTCACCGGAAGATAGCATCACTCCGGTTTCTCGATCCCGCCTGTGGGTGTGGTAATTTTTTGGTGATCACCTATCGTGAAATACGATTGCTGGAGTTTGATATTTTAAAGGAGTTGCAAAAAGGACAGCAGGTAACCAACGTGGCAAACCTGATGCTATGCGATGTCGACCGTTTTTATGGCATCGAGTACGAAGAATTTCCCGCACAAATTGCACAGGTCGCCCTTTGGCTGATCGATCACCAGATGAACATGCTGATTTCGCAGGAGTTTGGCGAATATTTTGTCCGCTTACCGTTGCGCAAATCGGCAAAGATTATTCAGGGCAATGCATTGCGCACCGATTGGGACACGATGATCGAACCATTGCCATGGGAAAACGAAACAACCACACTTCAATTCGATTATATCCTTGGAAACCCACCGTTTATTGGCAAACAACTTCAGACAGAAGCACAAAAAAGTGATCTGGCTTTCATCTTTAATAATGTCCATGGTGCCGGTGTGCTCGACTATGTTACCGCATGGTATATTAAAGCGGCGCAATACCTCGAAAAACACAATACAGACGTTTCAAACCTGACAGCGTTCCAAAACCTTTCAGGTTCAGCTACCCGCGTTGCCTTTGTTTCAACAAATTCCATCGCTCAGGGCGAACAGGTGGGTATTCTTTGGAACGAACTATTTAATCGTTACAAAATAAAGATTCATTTTGCACATCGCACATTTAAATGGGGTAACGAAGCGAAAGCAAACGCGGCGGTTCATGTGGTAATTATTGGATTCTCAAACTTTGATATTCCCGAAAAGTTGATTTATGAATACGAAGATATTAAAGGGGAACCGCATGAACACAAGGTGAAGAATATTAATCCATATTTAGTTGAGGGTAAAGATATTTTTATTGCTGCAAGAAAAAAATCAATTTGTGATGCACCAGAAATGTCTTATGGGAGTATGGCAAATGATGGAGGCAATCTGTTATTAAGCGATGATGAAAAAATAAATCTGCTATCAATAGAACCTAATGCACAAAAAGTAATAAGACCATTTTTAGGTTCGCAAGAATTTATAAATGGAATAATAAGATGGTGTATATGGCTTAAAGATCTTCAGCCAAACGAATATTCAAATTTAAAAGAAGTTTTAAGTCGGGTTAAAATGGTTCGACAATATAGGCTTGAAAGTAGCAGGGAAGTAACCAGAAAATTAGCTGATTATCCAGCATATTTTGGTGAAATTCGGCAACCTGCAACTGACTATTTACTAATCCCTGGTGTCTCATCTGAAAACAGAAAATATATTCCAATTGGTTTTCTCACAAAGGATATAATTGCTAGCGATTTAGCCCGAACTATACCTTACGCAAGTCTCTATACATTTGGCATAGTAACATCAATAATGCATATGACTTGGGTTAAGTATGTTTGTGGGAGAATGAAAAGCGATTATCGATATTCAAATACAATTGTCTATAATAATTATCCATGGCCCGAAAATCCCTCCGAAAAACAAAAGGAAACCATCGAAAAAGCGGCACAAAAGGTGTTGGATGTTAGGGAAGCGTTCCCAAACAGCAGCCTTGCCGATCTTTATAACCCATTAACCATGCCCCCAGCATTGGTAAAAGCTCATAACGAACTCGATAAAGTCGTCGATCTTTCCTACCGTCCGCAACCGTTTATCAACGAAACCAAACGGATTGAATTCCTTTTCGAATTGTACGATAAATACACCGCCGGTTTATTTGTGGTGGAGAAAAAGAAGAAAAAGATCACGAAGTGATCAAACAAAAATAAGGCGCTATGACATTTGAGGTGGGTAATATCTTATTAGTAGGAATTCAATATTCCAATCATTTATTGGTTTTATATAATTTAAAGGAAAAGTTACACAATGTTTCGCAGAGTTCACGCTGTGTTACACAATGTTTTTCAGCAGACGATTTGATGCAGTAAAACTAAACCGTGAAAATCTGTGCTTTACCCTGTGTAACCCCGTGTAACTTTCAATCACCCTCCAAAAACAAAACCCTGCATTTGCAGGGCTTCGTTTTGATGATTAGATTTTTTCAAGTTTTACATCCAGTTTTATCCGGTCTCCGGCGGCTTTATTGACAAGTAATTCCTGTTTTTTAAATCCAACCTTTTCGACGATCGTAATATAAGGCCCCTCAGCCAAATTTTTAATATTTAATTTACCTTTTTGGGCGGTAACCTTCACCAAAGGCGTTTCATTTTTAACTTTTTCGCCGTTCTCATTTTGATGAACAAAAGTAAACTTAACGCCTTTAATAACCTCACCCGTAGCTGCATCAGTAGCTATTGCAATCAATGCCAACGAACCGGTTCCGGTAAGAATGATCTTTCGGCTATCCTTGTAACCACTGTAAAAAAGAGATTGTTTAAGCCGCACAAGCTCAACCAATAAATCAATCTTTTCGAGGATTTTCGCATTTTCCTGAAATAACATGACCAATTGATTGGTGATTTGCTTTTTTTCAGTTGTGCGAGTCCTCGGAGCTGGCACCGAAGCATGAAACAAATCAATCGCATTTTGCAAAGCAATCAAATCATCTTCAGTTACCCCATAAGGCATCAAATCGTCAATGTTTGAATTGGCCCTTTCATAAATAATCAACGATCTGCTTTCCAACTTTGAGTCGGTTGCACTCGTTAAAGATGTTTCCGCAAAATGTACCTCTTTCTCAAGTATAAGATTATTGGATAAACTGGCATACACTTCCGTTTTGCGGCTAATATCAAAAGCCTTTGCAGCAAGATCTGCCCGCAAAAACTTTTTGTTACCCGAGATACCTGATATGTCAATTTCTTGTTGCTCGCGAAGAACCAGGATTGCATTAACATTTACCCTGAATTTCGTGATTAGCGGCTCTACGCCTGGGAGGAGCGATGCAATAGCAGCGTTTTTATCAAAATAATTAAGTGTGCCGAGGCTCATCGACAACGTACTTTCCTGCGTGTTGTTCATAATGATTACGGATTAGTATTAATAATTAAAATAACACCTAAAGCTACTTGCTTCCAATTTAATATGCAAATTATTTTTATATTATTTTTGCTATTTATAACAAATCTAAATAAATAACCCGAACCATTTATTCCGGGATTATCATTATTTAATTGCTGAACAATCCAACCCGATTACCCGAAGCATTGATCTAAATGACCGAAGCATCGATATAAGTGTCCGAAGCATCAATATAAATGCCAAAAGCATCGATATAAGTGCCCGAAGCGTCGATCTAAATGCGCAAAGCACTGATCCAAGTGCCCAAAGCATTGATCTAAATGCTCAAAGCACTGATCTAAATGCTCAATGCATTGATTTAAATGCTCAAAGCACTAATCTTAAATCATTCAGATTGGAAAATTGAATACAAAGATCCCTAAAACAACCGTGGCAATACCGCAAACGATAATCACTGCGGCATTCAGTTTACTAACGATAATGGGATTCGATTCTGTTGTTTCAGTAAAAACTTCGCGAACGACGAAGAAATAATAATAGATTCCGATAACAGCCATTAAAATGGCAAAAATTGAGATTGCGATGTATCCCTGGCTGATCGAAAGAACAAAAACCTGGTATTTGGCAAGGAATCCGGCCGTAAGCGGAATTCCTGCGAGCGACATCAGAAAGAGCGTCGTGAATACTGCAATCCATGGTTTCTGCTTATAGAGTCCCTGAAAGATATGGAGCGTCTCAAGTCCGGTAGAGGCACGTTTCACCAGGATAAAAATTATAAATAAAGGGACGGAGGCAATTGAATAAACAAACGTGTAATACAATATCGTCGATGCCGATACTTCGTGCTGCGAAAGCATTGCGAGCATGATAAAACCACTATGAGCAATGGATGAATAAGCAAGTAACCGTTTGAAATTCTTTTGCTTTAAGGCACCCAGATTACCGATTAATAAAGAGAGACCCGTCATTACCCAAAGCGCCTTTTCGAGCGGCCCCGGCAAAGGCAGCAATCCCATACTCAGCAAACGATAAAATGCAGCAAAGCCGGCAGTTTTGACAACAGTCGCCATAAAAGCGGTTACAAGAGTAGGCGCTCCTTCGTAAACATCGGGAACCCAAAAATGAAACGGGGCAGCGGCAACTTTAAAAGCAACCCCAATTAAAATAAACAACAGGCCCACCAGCACCATCGGAGGAAGATTTCCATTAAACTGTGCAATATATAGCTTAATTTCGGGCAGGTAAAAGGTAGCAGAAGCACCATATATTAGTGCAATTCCAAATAAAAAGAAAGCTGTTGCAAACGATCCCAGCATAAAATACTTAAACGAGGATTCGTTCGACCGGTAGGAGGCTTTCTTACCTCCCGCAAGAATATAAAGGGGAATCGACAGAATTTCAATTCCAAGAAAAAGCATAATCAGGTTCGAAAATGAGGTCATCAGGAAGGCACCTGTCAGCGCAAAGATCATGAGTGCATATTGTTCTGCAACATGCTGCTCCATCTTTTTATAATAGTCGATTCCAAACAGGAATATCAGGATCGTGATGATGATCATTGAGATATTAAATGCAATCGAAAAGTTATCGAATATCACCATATCATGGAAATACTTCGAACCAAGCCCCCAATCTTTGAATGAAAGATACAACGTAATCAATAGCCCGGCAATAGCCGCAGGGGCTAAGATCTTCCTTCTATTCGTCAATCCAACGTACAAGATGATGATTCCAAGAACTGTCAAAAAAATTAATGCGCTCATTTGCTCACAATATTCAAAATGTTTCTAATAGGATGATTCAATGTGTTAAAGCTGTAATAACATCGTTAACAGGTATTAATAATTTTTGCATGATATTGACCGACTCTTCAACGATATTAAAGATAGGTTGCGGAAAAATTCCAAGTCCCAGTATCAAAATAATCAATGGAACCAGGATCAGGTAATCAAGAGGCCTGATATCAGTTACTTTTTCAAACCCGGCCTTTAATTCTCCGAGCATCACACGTTGATAAGCATATAACATATAAATGGCTCCAAGAATCATTGTCATTCCGCCGAAAACAGCAAACCAGACAGACTGTTCAAAAAGTCCGGTTATCATTAAAAACTCCCCTACGAAACCAGCCGTCAGCGGAAGCGCAATTGATCCCAGAACAACTAATAACAGAAGAATTGCCATATTTGGTGCCTTCAGTTTTATTCCTCCCATCTGCGATAATTCGAGGGTACTGGTCCGCTCTTCAATAAGGGTCACCAAATAGAAAAGAGCAACAATCGTGACACCATGGCTGATTGCCTGGATCAGCAGACCTTGTAATGCGTAGTAATTCAGCACGAACATTGCCGCCACCATCAGCGAAATATGTGCCATCGATGAAAATGCAATCAGTCTTTTCAGATTTGTCTGCCTGAATGCAATCACAGAAGCATAAATTACCCCAATCAGACTCAGAACGATCACTGTATTTTGCCAGTACAGAACACCCTGGGGAATAATCGGGAAAAGAAACCGAAGTGCACCATAAATACCCATCTTTGTCATCATGCCGGCTAAGATCATTACACCTTGTGTCGGAGCCATTGTATAAGTCGAAGGTTGCCAGGTATGAAAAGGGAACAACGGCATCTTTATTGCAAAGGCGATGAAAAGAATCCAGAACAACCAGATTTGACTTTGTACCGGAATCTTCAATTGATTGAATGCCGTAAAATCAGTTGAATGCAGGCCCGGCGTCAAATGGTATAAATAGATGATACCAAATAACAGAAATAAGCTACCTGTCAGTGTATAAATAAAGAAATTAAAGGTGATCGTCCTCCTGCCCTCACCGCCCCATAGTAGCAATATGAAATAGACCGGAATCAACGCCAGTTCCCAGAAAACATAAAAAAGAAAAGCATTCTGCGCAAGAAAAACGCCGATAAGCGCCGATTGCGTAAACAGTATCAGTGAATAAAGTACATGAACCTGTTGCTGATCGCGCTTAAATCCAGCCAAAATAATAAACGGGAAAAGCAAATTCGTCAGCAAAAGCATGATCAGGCTAATTCCATCGTAACCCAACGCGAATTTTGTGCCCAGAAAGTCGATCCAGTTTACAGAATAGCTGGAGGCCGAAACGGTGAAAAACAGCGATAATGTGATCAGCAGGTTCGCAACAGCAGCTACCAACGCAGCAGATTTTACAGTTGAAGCATTCCTGACCAACAAAAGGATCAAGCCTGTAATAAAAGGTATTAATAAAATGATCAGTAATATCATAGCTTTAGATTATCAGGATAAAAACAATAAATAAAAGGATTCCGGCGACCATTGCAAAGAGGTAAAAACTCATATTGCCCGGTTGTAATCTTCGCACGAGGGATCCAAGCCTCGAAGTCCCGGAACCAATTACATCAACAGCCGGATCAAGAACCGTATTTTCAACTTTATTGAAAAAGAAATCGGAAAGGAAGCCGAAAGGCTTTTCAAATAACGCAGCATAGATTTCGTCGATATAGAACTTGTTATAAACCAAAAGTCCGAAGAATGACATCGGTTTCGCATCGTCGGCAGGCAGTATTGCTTTCCTGACAAAAGTCCGGTAGGCGAATAAAATAACCAGACTCAAAAGAAGCATGGAGGTTATAATCAATCCAAGTTCTGCTGAGAGACTGATTTTTTCAGTCACCTTGGACAAAACGGAACTTTGCAGGAAAGTGGTAAAACGTGAATCACCTCCCAGGAGCGAAGGAACATCCAAAAAGCCGCCAAAGACAGACAAAACACTTAAAATCATTAACGGGATTGTCATAACTCGCGGAGATTCATGCGGATGAGCACCAGCAAGACGTTGCTCGCCAAAGAATACAAGGTACAACAGCCTAAACATATAAAAACAGGTAATCAATGCGCCGCCAACTGCCAGAATATAGACAACGATATTGTGCTCAAATGCTTTCGAAAGGATCAGATCTTTGCTGAAGAAGCCCGAAAATGGAGGAATTCCACTTATTGCAAGTGTAGCTGCAAGGAATGTGAAATAAGTGACTGGCATTTTTTTCCGTAGTCCACCCATCTTGCGGATATCCTGTTCGCCTCCCATCGCATGAATAACACTTCCGGCCCCAAGAAACAGCAAAGCTTTGAAAAAAGCATGTGTCGTAACATGAAATACGGCTGCCGAATAAGCACCAAGTCCTAATGCGATAAACATATATCCTAACTGTGATACTGTGGAGTATGCCAGCACTTTTTTAATATCATTTTGCTTTAAGCCTATTATTGCAGCCATCAGTGCAGTCGCAAGTCCGATAACGATGATGATATTTAGGGTTATCGGAGCCAGATTATACAGGATACTTGAACGGGCAATCATATAAATACCTGCAGTTACCATTGTTGCAGCATGGATAAGGGCCGAAACCGGAGTCGGACCTGCCATTGCATCAGGTAACCATGTAAAAAGTGGTATTTGCGCACTCTTGCCAACCGCTCCAATCAGCAGAAATAAGGTTATTAAGGTAATTGCAGGCGCACCTGATTGCAGCATTGCGGCCTGAGAGAAAACTTCAGAAAATGTGACCGACTTAAAAGTGAAGAACAAAAGAATGATTCCAAGGATAAAACCTAGATCTCCAATACGATTCATCACAAACGCTTTTCGTGCAGCATAATTAAACGCCGGATTTTTGAACCAAAAACCGATCAGCAGATACGAGCACAAACCAACCCCTTCCCATCCGATGAAGAGCACGAGATAATTAGCACCCATCACTAAAAGCAACATGCTGAAAGTAAATAAATTCATCTGAGCGAAGAACGAATTGACACGGTCGTCGTCCTGCATATATCCAATGGAATAAATATGAATGAGCGCCCCGACACCCGTAATAATTAACATCATCGTAAGCGACAGATGATCGATCAGCAGCGCAAAAGGAATATTCATTTTCCCGATCGCGATCCAGTTGAAAAGGGTTACCGTTGCCGAATCCTTTCCTGCAGACTGAAGCACGAAGTACAAGGCAGCCGAAATAAGAAATGACAAAACAACCATAGAGCTAGCGATGATACCAGCCTGATGATGCTTTAAACGCCTATAACCCATCCCTGTTATCAGAAAACCTAACAAGGGTAAAGCAGGTACAAGCCATGCGATATTGATATAAGGAACTTGTTCTACCATCTTAAACGGTTCAAAAGGTTAACATCTACCGATTCAACATTGCGTTTCATCATTACAACAATCGAAAGTCCTACAGCAACTTCAGCAGCAGCCACAATCATAATAAAAAAGACAAATATTTGTCCCGACGGATCAGAATGATAAGCAGAAAATGCCGTAATCAAAAGGTTTACGGAATTGAACATCAGTTCAAGACACATAAGAATAACAATTATATTCCGCCGGAACAAAACACCCATCAAACCAATACTGAAAAGCGCTACACTTAACATGATATAGTTTTCAAGCGGGATAAGTTGAATGGCAGATGATATTTCCTTCATAGTTATGAGTGATAAATTATAAGTTATGAGATGCTTTTCTTTGAAGTAATAATGGCACTTCGCAGCATTTTTAATAATTCAGTCGCATCAGCATATATCGCATCAAATTCCTTTTCATTCAGATATTCTGTTTCGATAAGTAGTTCTAACCAATACATTGACTCATCACATTCTTTCTGTGAAATTCCTAATTTATGAACGAAATCCTTTTTGCTTTCAGCGTTTTGAGCTTCACGAACCAAAGCACCAATCGCCGTTCCGCTTCTCAGCAGTTGTTTGCTAAGAACATACTCTTTTTTAGAATCTGTCAGATATTGATAAAGTCTTATTATGCGAATCGCGAACCTAAAACTCTTTACCTTTAAAACACTTGGATTCTTGCTCATAACTTATAATTTATAACTTATAACTACTAAACGTCCTTTTTTCCAAACATAATTGCACCTACCATTGCCGATATAAACAATGCCGATGACATTTCAAATGGCAACAGAAACTCATGGAACAAGGTTTTCCCTACTTCCTTTACCAACCCGATATCACTTGTAAAAGGGTACCGCGGATGTATTTCAATGGTCTGACGTGTTGCAGCAAGCAAAACCAGGAAAAATATTCCGCCTGTAATTACTGCTGAAATTCGCGTCGCCCTCGATTTATGAGGAATGATCGCTTTGTTAAGGTTCAGCAGCATGATTACAAACAGGAACAATACCATGATAGCCCCTGTATACACAATGATGTGAACAACGGCAAGAAACTGCGCATTCAGTAAAATATAGTGTCCTGCCATAGCGATAAAACACACAATCAAATAAATGACACTATTAACCGGATTCTTGTTGAAAACGATTAACAATGCACTGATGATCATTATTGCAGAAAGCATGTAGAATAAGAAGACCATGTTTTTTGATTAAAGTTTCTTTATAGTCAATGGTTATTTATTGTGAGCAAAACGTTTGTTCTGTTTGAACTTAAGCAAACTTTCAGTTTGTCTTGCCGAAACATCAATCCGCAGATTTAGATCTAACGGCTCGACTAAAATATCTTTCCCATATACAAACGGCGCACGTTTGTATTCAGAAGCAACAATACGATCGGTGAGGAAGATCGCTTCTTTCGGACATGCCTCTTCGCAATCGCCGCAGAAAATGCAGCGCAGCATATTGATTTCGTAGATGGAAGCATATTTCTCCTCGCGGTACAAATGCTCTTCACCCGGCTTCCGTTCGGCAGCAACCATTGTAATCGCCTCAGCCGGACATGCTACCGCGCATAAACCGCAGGCTGTACATCGTTCGCGTCCTTCATCATCGCGTTTTAGAACATGTTGTCCGCGATAGACTTTGCTGAATTCGCGCTTTTGCTCCGGATAGCTGATTGTCGCCTTCTTTTTAAAAAAATGCCTGAGTGTGATGGACATTCCCTTCAGGATAGCAGGAATATAGATCCATTCGAGGAATGTCATCTTTTTATCCGAAACTACTTTTGATCTGTTTGTTAATGCTTGCATGGTAATTTCGGGTTATTTAAGTTCTGTGAAGTAATAATAAACTCCTGTCGCAATGATATTGAAGATCGATAATGGAATCAATCCTTTCCATCCCAGGTTCATCAGCTGGTCGTAACGAAAACGTGGAAGCGTCCAACGTATCCACATGAACAGGAAGATAAAACCAAAAATCTTCAGGAAGAGAAAGATGGTCCCCAGAATTGTAACGATATTCGGAGCGAGCCCTATCTGATCAAGAAAAGGCATGTTGTACCCGCCAAAATACAGTGTAGCGATGACAGCCGATGAAATGAACATGTTGATGTATTCAGCAAACAGGTAAAAGCCCAGTTTCATCGAACTGTATTCGGTATGGTATCCGCCAATCAGTTCCGTTTCACATTCGGGTAAATCGAAGGGTGCACGGTTCGTCTCGGCAAATGCGCACGTTAAAAAGATCAGGAAGCCTAAGGGCTGGTAGAAAATATTCCAGTGCATTCCGTGCTGTTGCTCAACGATTTCATGTAAGCTCAGCGAACCGGTAGTTATAACGAGCGCAACGATCGACATTCCCATCGCCAGCTCGTAACTGATCATCTGCGAAGCCGCCCTGATGGCTCCGTAAAGCGCGTATTTATTATTCGATGCCCAGCCTCCGATCATAATACCATAAACACCAATAGATACCATCGCAAAAACATAGAGGATACCAATGTTTAGATCGGCTATCTGCATCGAGAATTCGCGCCCGCCAATTATGATCGTCCCTCCCCATGGTATAACAACACCTGTAAGCAACGCGGTGGTCATCGCAATTGAAGGGCCCAATATGAAAAGGTACCTGTTTGCAGTAAGCGGAATGATCTCCTCTTTCATAAACATCTTAAGACCATCGGCCAATGGCTGTAACAATCCGAAAGGGCCAGCGCGGTTAGGGCCACGACGATCCTGCATAAAGGCAGCCACTTTTCTTTCGCCATAGGTCGAATACATTGCCACCAAAAGGGTGACAAGTAAAATCAGAAACAGAAAAATGGTCTTATATATCAGTAGTGTCCAATCCATATCAAATTGTTATTTTTCGTAATGGTTTTGTGAGATGACCGAATGGCGTTCAATCACCCGGGGACCTTCTACGACCCAGTCTTTTAATTCTTTGTGGTTAAAGCGGCAATCGTTACAGATAAATTCTTCCACTTCGCCATACTTATCTTTTCTTCCGGTCACACGAAGAACCTCCTCTCCTTTCATCCATATGGCAGTTTTGCCGCTGCATTTGGAACATTCACGGTGTGCATCGAAAGGTTTTGTATACCAGACTCGACTTTTAAACCTGAACGTTTTATCGGTTAAAGCTCCTACAGGACACACATCTATCATATTTCCGGAGAAATCATTATCAATAGCTTTCAGAATATGGGTGCTTATTTCGGAATGGTCGCCTCGACCCAATACGCCATGATCACGATGATCGGTAAGCTGGTCGGCAACCTTCACACAGCGGTAACAAAGTATGCACCGGTTCATGTTCAGTTTTATTTTGTCGCCAATGTCAATCGGCTCAAATGTGCGGCGTTCTTCAACGGTCTGCGTCTCTTCAAGTCCATGTGCGTATGACAGATCCTGAAGGTGACATTCTCCGGCCTGGTCACAAACCGGACAATCAAGCGGGTGGTTAATCAACAAAAATTCGGTAATCGCCGCCCTGTTTTCCATTACTTCGGGTGAGGTCGTATTCTGCACAACCATTCCCTCCTGAACCAGTGTCCGGCACGAAGGTACCAGCTTGGGCATTGGGCGAGGGTCTTTCGCTGAACCTTGCGCTACTTTTACGAGGCAGGTCCGGCAATACCCGCCGCTGCCTTCGAGTTTCGAATAATAACACATCGCAGGCGGAACCACGCTGCCTCCAATTTGCCGGGCAGCATTCAGGATGGTTGTACCAGGTTCTACATCAACCTCAATATTATCGATCGTTACTTTGATAAGGGACATCTTTGTAGTTTTACGTGTTCTTCAAATTCTTCGCGGAAATGACGGATGGCACTCGCAACCGGCCATGCAGCAGCATCGCCGAGCGGGCAAATCGTATTTCCTTCAACATGCCTTGCTATGTTCACCAACAGGTCAATGTCTTTCATTGTTCCGCTGCCATTTTCAATGCGGGTCAGGATCTTCTCAATCCAGCCGGTTCCTTCGCGGCAGGGACTGCATTGTCCGCACGATTCATGATGATAAAACCGCGCGAAGGTCAAAAGGTTTTTAACGATGCAGGTCGTATCGTCCATCACAATAAATCCACCGGAGCCAAGCATCGTTCCGGTAGCGAAACCGCCGTCTGCCAAAGATTCGTAGCTCATCAAACGGGGTTCTCCATTTGCCGTTTTAAGAATCAGACTGGCTGGAAGAATCGGGACGGATGAACCTCCGGCAACAACTGCCTTCAGTTTATTACCATTCCGGATGCCACCACAATATTCATCACTAAAGATAAATTCTTCAACCGGCAAACCAAGTTCAATTTCGTAAACGCCCGGTTTATTAATATGACCGCAGGCTGAAATGAGTTTGGTCCCTTTGCTGTTTCCAATGCCGATGGCTGCGTAGGCTTCGCCCCCATTATTCATGATCCAGGGCAACGCAGCGATTGTCTCAACATTATTAACAACCGTCGGACAGCCGTATAGGCCAACGACTGCCGGGAATGGCGGCTTGATGCGCGGATTTCCACGTTTCCCTTCAAGCGATTCGAGTAATGCCGTTTCTTCTCCGCAGATATAAGCGCCGGCACCTGGATGAACATACAGGTCGAGCGAATAACCACTTCCCTTGATGTTTTCGCCCAGAAAGCCATTGCGATAGGCTTCATCGATGGCCTTCTCCAAAATTTTCAACACATAAAATAATTCGCCACGGATGTAGATGTACGATGTTCGGGCACCCAAAGCATACGAGCCAAGTATCATTCCTTCGATCAGTTGATGCGGATTCATCTGGCCGAGAAACCTGTCTTTAAAGGTTCCGGGTTCGCTTTCGTCGAAATTGCAGACAAAGTACCTGGTTGGATTTTTCTTGTCAATGAACCCCCACTTCATTCCTGCAGGGAAACCTGCCCCACCACGTCCTCGCAGTCCCGATTTTTTTACTTCGTCGGTTACCTGGTCGGGGGTAAAGTCTTTTAATGCTTTTTCAACCGCCGAATAACCTCCCAATTGCCTGTAAACATCAAATCCGGCAAGACCGGGTACTTCAATATTATTCAGTAATATCTGTTTTGCCATCGTCACAGGTAAGGATTTGTATGCGATATTTTATTTTCAGCCTGCCATTTATCAAGCAGTTCATCCGCTTTTTGAATTGTAAGATGCTCATGATATTCGGTTCCGACCTGAAGCACGGGACCATTTCCGCAAGCGGCAAGACATTCAACGGTTTTGAGCGTAAACTTACCATCAGCGGTCGTTTCACCGACTTTAATTCCCAGTCGTGCTTCGTAATGTGCCACAATCTCTTCAGCACCGTTCAGCCAGCAGGGCCCTGTTTGGCAAACTTCGATTACACAATTTCCAACGGGCTGTAAGTTGAACATCGAATAAAAAGAGGCAACCTCGTAAACTTCGATGGGTTGCAGATCGAGTAATGTGGCGACGTAGTCCATTATTTCGGAACTAAGCCAACCATTGTTTTCCGATTGGGCAATGTGTAATACCGGAAGCAGAGCTGATTTTTGTCTGCCCGGCGGATATCGTTTGATAATCCGGCTTACAAGCGCCAGTGTTTCGGTATTAAATGCTGTTATGTTATTCTTATCCTCCATTTGTCTTTAATATTTTCCTTTGTCTTCTCTTTATTTGATGCCAATTTACGGCGCATATATCTTAAGCTTTTCAATTGGTCTTACCAGATGCGCCTCCATCCTTAGAGCCATTCCTACCCCGGGTTGCGTCGTTCCTCCTTACCCGGGGTTATTGACATTTAACCCTTTCAGGGTAATCTTCCCAATTTGACCTTATTCATTACAAATGATTCAAATCTTCAGATAATCTTCCTCAAATTGCCGAAACGAAGTTCGACGCAGTCAATTGTCACATTATCAAATTCATTTTCTTATTTACTGTTTGTTACGCATCCAATTCACCGGCAATCACATTCATTGAACTCATTGTGAGAATCGCATCGGATAACATGTTTCCTTTTACCATTTCGGGATAGGCCTGGTAAAAGATAAAACACGGGCGGCGGAAATGGAGTCTCGAAGGGGTGCGCCCGCCATCGCTCACAAGGTAAAAGCCAAGTTCACCATTTGCGGCTTCAACACAATGGTAAACTTCACCCACAGGAATGTCGGTTTCGCCCATCACAATCTTAAAATGCCAGATCAGCGCCTCCATGTTATTGTAAACTTTCTCTTTGGGAGGAAGCACAAAGCGCGGATCGCTTGCATAATAGGTCTCTTTATCCTCCATCTTATCGAGTTTGGCAATTGCCTGTTCGATGATGTGCATACTTTGTTTCATCTCTTCCTGCCTGACCATGAACCGGTCGTACGTATCGCCATTCTGACCAATCGGGACAATAAAGTCGAACTCTTCGTAAGAGCAATAGGGATTCATCACCCTGACATCGTAATCGACACCGCAGGCACGCAGATTCGGTCCCGTAAATCCATAGGCAAGCGCACGATCGGCAGGGAAAGGTCCGACATTGATTGTGCGATCCATAAAAATGCGGTTCCTTGCCAACAACGTCTCGAATTCTTTAAGATGTGCAGGAAATGTTTTCAGGAAATGGCGGATTTTCGTCCAGGCTTTGTCGCTGAAATTGCGTTCGAAACCTCCTATTCTCCCCATATTCGTGGTGAGCCGCGCCCCGCAGATCTCTTCATAGATCTCGTAAATATATTCCCTGTCCTGAAATATATAGGTGAACCCGGTCAGCGCACCACTGTCGACACCTATTACACTGTTGCAGATGATGTGATCGGCAATCCGGGCAAGCTCCATAATTACAATGCGAAGGTAATCGACACGTTTGGGCGTTTCGATCCCCAGTAATTTCTCAACCGTCATATGCCACCCCATGTTATTGATGGGGGATGAACAGTAATTCAACCTGTCGGTAAGCGGGGTGATCTGGTAAAAAGGTCTGCGTTCCGCAATTTTCTCGAATGCACGGTGTATGTAGCCAATTGTCTGTTCGGTACTTACAATAAACTCACCGTCCATCAGCATCACATTCTGGAATACGCCATGCGTTGCAGGATGCGTGGGGCCAACATTCAGGGTATTGTACTCTTTCGGTTCTTCCGGCCTGACTACATCTTTGTCCCAATAATCCGTATCAAAGTCTATTGCCATTTAAAGTTTATCTGTATAACTGTTCTGTCATTTAATCCACGGGTTAAAACCCGTGGCAATTCAAAATTCATAACTATCTCCCAAACATTGAATCATCCTTATCCTCGCGGGTCTGGTCTTCCAGCGGGAACTCTTTACGCATCGGAAAGTCGGTCATATCATCCATATTCAGGATACGTACCAGGTTAGGATGACCTTCGAAAAGTATACCGTAGAAATCATACGCTTCACGCTCCATCCAATTGGCTGCAGGCCAGATTGTAGTTGCCGTGGCGAATATCGGGTTCTTAATATCAGTCGATGTTTTGATCCTGATCCTATGGTTATTCACAAAACTATGAAGGTGATAAACAACGCCGAGCTGTTCCCTGTCGGGATAGTGCATCCCACACAAAGTGGTTAAAAAATTGAATTGCATCTCCTTTTCATCGCGAAGGAAAAGTAGTACGTCGTGAATAACTTCTTTTGAAACTGTGATACAAAGCATGTCTTTTAACACTTCATGCCTTTCAATACCTTCACCGAAACGGTTCATAAGCATCTGAACAACTAGCTGGTTTCTTTCTGGAATGATTGGGAACACTAAAATCTGTTTTATATGGTTCGAACTATTCGCACATTACTTCGGGTAAATCAAAACCCTTCTGCAAGGTTATTCAATATTATATTTTTTCATTAAATCTTCATATTCCTGCGAATGTCTTCGCCTGAGCGATTCATTCCCGGCCAGTTCCTGTATTTTCATAAGACCGTCAATAATCTGTTCAGGACGTGGCGGACAGCCCGGCACATATACATCAACAGGGATTACGCGGTCGATGCCTTGCATAACACTGTAAGTATCGAAAATACCGCCGCTGGAGGCACAAGCACCGACAGCAATCACCCATTTAGGTTCTGCCATTTGTATGTAGACTTCACGCAACACCGGTCCCATTTTCTTCGCAACGGTTCCCATCACCATCAGCAGGTCGCTTTGCCGGGGCGAAAAGCTTAACCGCTCGGAACCAAACCGCGCAAGGTCGTAATGAGCGCCCATCGTTGCCATAAATTCGATGCCGCAACAGGAGGTGGCAAATGGCAATGGCCACAGCGAATTTTTTCGTGCCAGTCCAACTGCTTTTTCGAACGAGGTGGCGAAAAATCCCTGCCCTGAAACACCTTCGGGTGGCTCGGCTACGGTTGGTTTATCTATTTGTTTTTGATTTTCAGACATGACTATAAGTATTTATAACACACATTAACGCTTATCCCATTTCAAAGCGCCTTTCAGAATGATATAAATAAAACCCGCAAGCAGAAGGGTCATAAATAAGAGCATATCGAGAAAACCTTCTTTACCGAGTTCTATGAAGTTGACTGCCCAGGGATACATAAATATAACCTCCACGTCGAAAAGGACAAACAGAATCGCGATCAGGAAATATTTAACCGAAAACGGACTCCGCGCATTCCCCATTCCTTCGATACCACACTCAAAATTTTCAAGTTTTGCACGCGAAGATCTTTTGGGACCAAGAAAATGGGTCAGAACCATTGTGGTAATCACAAACCCGAGTACAACAAACGTCTGAATTAAAACAGGTATATAATCTTGCGGCATTTTATATAAATCTTTATTGAACCAATAACAAATGAATATTTCATTTAGTTCATATAATTATATGATGTTTGTTGTTTTTAAGAAGTGAAGCCCTCACTTTTGATGAAGGCTTCACACTCGCTTAATTCGCAGCCAGTTTGGGTTTGACTTCAGGTTCTTTGAGTCTTCCGTTCAGCAGGTTATTATGGCAACACTAAAAAGATGAAAAAACTATTTGATTTAAAACAAGCAAGCTCACATTTTTTTTGATAATTATACATGATTGCATTGGGGGTGTAAAGACAAGGCATGCCTTGTCTCTACCTTCGACATGTCTCTACCTTCCTTATCATGCCATGTCTCTGCATTCTATATCATGCCTTGTCTCTACACGCGGTGTTGCAAAAATTATCGCTTACTTTGTGTATTAAACTAATATCATTCAAAGATTTCATGCCTTCAAGCATCAGGATCATCAGGATTATTGATTTTTTCAACCGTAAGCGCAAGCAGTTCATGGTTTTTTTGGATGCGATCGGAGTTCTGGCTGCGCTGGCAGGGTTCCTCATCTTTATCTATCACATCGGGTTTACGCATGTGCCGGATGAATTGCTGGTGATTCAGCATTTATTCAATGTAATCCTATGGATTATTGTTCTTAGCGCCCTGACAGGGGTTTACATAAAAAATTGGCAGTATGGTCAGCTAAAGCTCCGGATTGCTGAACTGGCAATCGTGCCCGTTCTTTTACTAATTCTTGATGCCCGAACTGGCTTTACAGGTATTGACTGGTCGCAGACAGGTCTTCACTATTTTCTTAACCGCAGTCTCGCTGTCCATACAATAATCATCCTTTCCCTGATTGTTGAAATCTCCACAAGTTCGCTTAACTTTAATAATCGCAATACGAATCCCGGACTCCTTTTTGCATTTAGTTTCATTTTTATCATTGCATTCGGGACCGGTCTGCTACTATTACCAAATGCGACCTACACAGGAATCGCCTTTACCGATGCCTTCTTTACTTCAACAAGCGCCGTTTGTGTCACCGGCCTGATTGTGGTCGATACAGCCACCTACTTTACCCCGTTGGGCCAGATTTTTATCATTGTGCTTATTCAGATAGGAGGCCTTGGAATCATGACGTTTACGAGTTTTTTTGGATACTTCTTCAAAGGCGGAGCGACTTTTGGTAACGAATTTCTGCTGAAAGATCTGATAAACGAGGAGAAGCTGGGAGAAATCTTCAACACGCTTTTAAAAATCATAGCACTCACGTTCTCCATCGAGGCGATCGGAGCTGTAATTATTTATTCGACCCTCGATCCGACTTTGTTTAAGGGCGATTTGTCGGTCATTGGATTTTCGGTTTTTCATTCGGTTTCGGCCTTTTGCAATGCAGGGTTTTCAACACTTTCGGGAAACCTGTACGAACCTGGTTTCCGGAATAATTACAACCTTCATTATATTATTGGGGTATTGATTATTTTAGGAGGGCTGGGATTCCCGATTGTATTCAACTACTACCGGCTGGTAAGTCATTTTATTAAGAACAAGTACCGGCAATACTCACAAAACAGCAGGTATATTCACACACCAAAAATCATCAATGCAAATACGCGTATGGTCGTGATCACCACGCTGCTGCTCCTGGTTGTCGGATTTGCCTTTTTTATGTATTCGGAATACGATCATTCCTTAAAAGGACTTTCGTTGGGAGGCAAAGTGGCAGGTGCATTTTTCGGGTCTGTCACCACACGAACAGCCGGATTTAATACCGTTGATATGTCGATGCTCGCTCCGGCAACAATCCTGGTCTATTTCTTCCTGATGTGGATTGGTGCTTCACCGGCATCAACGGGAGGCGGGATCAAAACAACCACCTTTGCAGTTGCAATTCTCAATTTTGTAAGTATGGCAAAAGGGAAAGACCGTACGGAGGCTTTTGGCCGCGAATTGTCCAACGAATCGGGAAGAAGGGCCTTTTCGGTGATCTTTCTGTCGTTCCTTGTCATCGGATTGTCGGTGCTGATGCTTACAATTACTGATGGGCATCTGGATCTCACCAAGATTATATTCGAAGTGATTTCGGCTTTCGGCACCGTTGGTTTATCGCTGGGCATCACTTCCCAGCTGTCGTTGGAAGGAAAATGGGTAATCGTCGTTACAATGTTTCTCGGGCGTGTCGGAACACTTACGATTTTAGTTGGTTTGTTCCGGAAAATGAGAAACTATGCGTATAATTATCCGATAGAAGATATCATGATCAATTAAATATATAAGAATGAAATTCATCATTATTGGTCTCGGCAATTTTGGTTCATCACTTGCGGTAAGGCTCACATCAATGGGTCACGAAGTGATCGGTGTTGACGAAAAAATAGAAAGGATTGAGATTTTCAAAGATGTGATCACCCAGACCATCTGCCTCGACTGCACCAGTGAGCAGGCACTCTCTACACTTCCTTTACATGAATGCGACTATGCGATTGTGGCTATCGGGGAGGACTTTGGCGGATCGGTGATGGTGACGGCACTGCTGAAGCAGGCTGGCATCAAAAAGGTTGTGAGCAGAGCCATCAACCCGCTTCATCATAAAGTGATCGAAGCCCTTGGAGTGGACATGATCCTTCAGCCTGAATTTGATGCCGCATCGCGGTTTGCAGATAGCATCCTGTTTTCGGGTCTGAGCAATTCCTTTGATATTACGGATGATTATAAGATCATCGAAGCCATCTTGCCTGAACGGTACGACGGGATGTTGTTAAGTGAGGTTGATTTTACCAACAGGCATTCACTGCTGGTTCTGACGGTTATCCGGACGGAAGAGTCTAAATCGATATTTGGCCAGGTTCAGCGAAAGAAGAAATCATTGGGTTTACCATCAGCGAATCAGAAACTGCAATCTGGCGACCTGGTCGTTCTGTTTGGCAAGTTAAAGGATATCGAAAAACTGCTGCATACACCGAAAGAATAACCATTTTAGTTTCAGACCTGCCTCTCCGTATTTTTATTTTGTGATTTGCAGTACTTTGATTTAATAAATTCTTTTTCCAGTTCACCCGAAATGTCTGCCGGATTTGTGACCGGCATATCATTTGCATTTAATTCATATCCTAAAAGTTTTGATTTTTTTATTTGATTAATATCGGGAAGTTTTGTTCTGTTGGTTGTTTCTATATGCTGACCTTCACTATCAATTATAATAACTTTTGGCAGGAATACCCCTTTTCGCCCAATAAATGCATCCATAATCTTGACTGCATCATCAAATTCCTCACGTGAGGCCCTGCCGAGTGCTTCGTACCGGTATAATTCTTTACCATCCCATGTGCTTACAGTTGCATAACTTTCCGATATCCCATTATCAATATTTGTTTCATCATTTAAAGTATCGTGCCCTGATGGCATTAAAAGTATTTTTCCGCCACCACCTTCAACATTTACGGCATATCGTGGAACTGTAATACCCGAAATCCAACCTTGCAGATGTTTCATATAAATTTTACCAATTTGGATAGGCGCAATAAAATGAACGATTCCCTTTTCTTTGTGGCACTGTAAAAGATAGTAAGGATGCACACCGATCCAAAACATACGCCTGAATGTTTCTGCCAATGTTTTATAATAGTCATTCACATGATTTAAGAATACCGTTTGATTGCGTATTGTAAAACCATGATTGCGTATTTTTTTAACCGCAATGGCCATATCTTCCGTTATTTCATGGTAATGATTAATATGAGTCATAAAATACACATATTTCTCAGCACCCTTATTTAGTTTATTTGCCGAATCATTGATCAGTTGCAGCAGTTCGTCGGTTATTCCCATAGGCATAACAACCGGAACACGGGTGGCAATACGCAGTACCCGAAGATGTGGAATACTACTTAATTCTTCCAAAATATATTTCAGCCGGCTTCTGCTTATCATCAGCGCATCACCACCTGTTATAAGGACCTCGTTGATGTTTTTATTGTACCTGATATAAAACAACCCCTTGTTTATTTCATTGGTATTTACATCGACTGTCCCGTCAAGCGATTTTGCTCTTTGACAATGGACGCAATAGGAGGCACAACTTGTGTTTTCGGCTACGAAAAGAGCAACCCTATTAGGATACCGCTGGTAAGCAGCGCCATAACTCCTTGTACCTTCCGACATTGAACCTTCCGTGCCTGTATCGGGAAATAGAAGATTAGCTGGTGTGGGTACACTTTGCCAAAAAATCGGGTCAAGCCGTTTGTCGGATTTTTCACCGGGTAACATCGTTGGATGGAACGGATCAGCCTGCATTATTGTAGCGTAATAGGGAGTAATCCGCAATGGTTCTTTCCCTTCGCTCCTCAAAGCGATTAACGTCCTTTCGATTTCGCTTTCCTGAAAAGCATTTAATTTTATAACTTGCTTTAGTTGTTCAATATTACAGATAGAATTTTTTATTTGCCAGTTTGCATCATTCCATTGTTCTTCTGTAACATCTTTCCACAATTCAATTGTATTGTACTTTCTTGGCTCGTAGAATATTATATTTTTTGTCAGCATGATGATTTTGTTTATTTGTAAATATAGCAAATCAAACCGGGGTTTCACATTATCAATGCACCAATAACCGGTTACAATGGTTTGTTGTGTGACTGGTGAAATCCGGTGAAAAATGCCCGTGCGTTCAAACCCAGTGATTGACTTTTGTAACCGCCTTCCTGCACAATCAGCGACGGAATTTTCAGGTCTCCAATGAGAGTCCCTGCCGTCATAAAACTATTCTGAGTGAAATCCCATGTCCCCGTAGGATCACCCTTGGCAGTATCGAGTCCCAGGGCAACCACCAAATAGTCGGGTTTGAAATCCTGAATCAGTTTTAAAGCTTTGCCAAGTGTCTTTGTATAATATTCGAAGGAGATCTTCTCCGGCAAAGGAAAGTTCACGTTGAAGCCCAAACCTAAGTCCTCCCCTTTTTCATCAACAAACCCTGTAAAATAGGGATAGGCAAACGAAGGATGGCCATGAATTGAGACCGTCAAAACATCATTGCGATGGTAGAAGATCTGTTGCTGTCCGTTTCCATGGTGAAAATCGATGTCGAGGATGGCCACTTTTCCTAATTTGCTAAAGCGGTTTGCAGCAATTGCACAATTATTAAAATAGCAGAACCCTCCAAACACCGATCGTTCGGTATGATGTCCCGGTGGCCGGGTTAACACATAAGCGATCTTACGTCCCGCAACAATCTCGTCGGTTGCTGTTAAGGTACAATTGACGCCTCCGCGCGCAGCCAGGTAAGCGTTCTGATTCAGAGGTGTAAACGTATCGAAGCAATAATATCCTGCTCTTACCGACAGATCCTTGGGTGGCCGTGCAGGATTCCGAATTGGAAACACATATGGATAAACCGATTTACCCTTCGGAAGATTCTGGCATACTTTCTTGAAGAAGTTAAAATAATGACGGTCGTGAACCTCCAGAATAAATTTATCGGGATATTCCCTGGCCTTCCCGTACTGAAACAGACCAGACTTATCAAGTTCCTTCTGAATACTCCTTACACGAACGGGCGACTCCACATATCCCCTTTCCTTGATGTGATGAATAATGTGTTTGTCATTTATAATCAATACAATCTTGTTCTTTTCGTTGAGCGGTTTCTTGTATTGGCGGAGATCCCTCTTTCTTGTGTATTTAGGTGCCCGCAGAACAACCGGGTCATCCTGAATACTATCGATCACCATTTTAATATATGGCTTGGGGCAATAGTCACCATATTTGCGGTCAAGAATAGCCGTTACAATTTCGCGTGCCCTCGCATTTGGGATACTGTTGCGTTTGCTGAGTCCGTCAAAAACAAGGTAGGGCGGAGAGTCATCCTCCGGATCGACGGTTGTTTCGTAGCATGTATTCGCGATTGGCCTGGCTCCGAAGCGTTCATAAAAAGCAAGCCGTTGCTGATTCTGCTTTAAGATCAACTCATCGTCACCACAAAGTTCAGGGTCATCGGGTAAACATTCTAAAAGAATCCCAAAAGCATCCAACGATTCAGCTTCTTCCCTAACCCTCTCGTACAATGCACCACCAAGTCCTGATGAAGTCTTTTCGGGCGAAACCGCGATGTAATCAAGAAAGCAGAATCCCAGGTCCGACATGTAAAGCATCAAGGCAAAACCCCTGACGGCATCGTTGATATCTTCGGCAATAAAAAGTGTTGTCTGGTATTTATATTTAAGCGGATCGATCATCTGGTTTTCGATCTCTTCGATCTTTTCATCGGCAAGAAGTGGAATCTGGGTTTTGATAATCTCTTTCACCTTTTCCATTTTCCGGATATTCACTTCGAGATACGGATTGGATATTTTTCGAATTCTGATCATACTTCCATCATATTACAATTAATAAGATCATTTACTAGCATTGAAAAATTACATCAACTATTCTTCTTCATCACTTTCCGCCGTAAACGCTTTATAGATGGTATAGGTCCTATAAACAGCATAAAGCAAAAAAACAATTCCAATAATAGTTTTTCCTGTTTTGCTGATTGAAATTGGCAATGTGTCGAAAAACAATATCATCACGCCCAACGCCAAATAAACCAAAACCATAAAAAATCTAAAAATCAAATAAATACGTTCCTTTACTTCCATTTTTTCAAAATTTTATTACTAAAATATAAGCAAATGATTTTTTCAAATCTGCCAACGGCAAAGTTAATAAATACGGCAAAAAACAAGGACTTCTTACCTCATTTCCGACAATATAAAATTTAGATTACAATATAATAAGAAACTCATCTCACTTAACATTTTAATGGGCGCTGACACTCCTGTCAATAATTAATTGGCTTCAGAATATTGTTTTACAGTAACATTGAATCAACTACATTATTTTCCATTTAAAAATAAACATTTTCAATAGTTGTTGGTTTTGTACTATTTTTTTTAATAGTTTTACGGCGTCAAAAAACAATTAGTCATATCAATGCCTTGAAATTGGAGGTTGAGCCCAAATAGATGAAAAAAGAATATTTAGCACATTTAATGCTGGTTTTTGGAATAATGACCGTAGTCCTCATCATTGCTTTAGGGGTTTACATTTTATTATCACCATCATTTGACAATCAACCTAAATATTTCCGCATGATTTTTGCAGGTGTTATTATGACATACGGGTTTTATCGCGCAGCGACTATATTGTATAAATTTAAAAATAAGGAGGATAAGCAATGAACCTTTTAAAATCGACAGCTGGCTTATTATTAATTTTGGCAACTATTTGCGTGTTTTCGTGTAAGATGACCCCGAAAAAGTTTACTGATGAAACACCAACACGGGGAACCATCAAGATTGCAGTTGATGAATCATACCAGTTGATGGCAGAGGCGGAACTTTCGACATTCCAATCCATCTACAAAGATGCAAAGGTTACACCGATCTATTTATCAGGAGACAGTGTAATGAAATTATTACTGGCAGACTCAATCAACGTAATTATTTCAAGTACCAAATTGACGGACAATGAAGTTGCCTATCTCAAGGGAAAAGCAATCAATGCCAGAACTACGAAAATCGCATACGATGCGCTTGCTTTCATTGTTAATAAATCGAATCCTGATTCATTAATAAGGTATAACACAATCAAAGATATTTTTGCAGGTAAAACCTCAAAATGGGATCAGATTAACCCCAAATCGAAATTAGGTGATATTAGTGTTGTGTTTGATAATCCGGGATCGAACAATGTGAAAACCATCATGAACAAATTTGGAATAACAGGTGCGTTACCAGGCAATTGTTATTCGGCGAATAAAAACGCTGAAGTTGTAAGTTTTGTTGAGAAGAATCCCGGAGCAATGGGCATCATAAGCGTGAACTGGATTAGTGATCCGAGTGACTCGATCAGTCATTCGTTTCTAACTAAAATAAAAGTGGTTTCGATAACCTCCGAATTCGATTCGGAAGGTTCAGACTTCTATTCACCACATCCAGCCTACATAGCAAATCAGATGTACCCCTTTACCAGGGAGGTATATACGATTAACCGCGAAACTTTTTCAGGACTTGGTACAGGTTTAACATCATTTATTGCCGGAGATTCCGGACAAAGAATCATCTTGAGAATGGGAATGTTGCCGGC
>JAAFHB010000423.1 GCA_010906965.1 Mariniphaga sp.
TAGCTTCTTCGTCGTTCGTGAATTTGACTCCGTCCCAGACAAGTTTTTTACCAGTACGATAAGCAATATTACCCAGAGCTGAGAATTTTGCAATATGTGCGGCAATCTCTACATTAGTATTGGTTTTGGGATTCCTGCTGGCGATACATTCGAGGTGATTCTTAACATGATTTTTAAGTCCTTCTCCTGTTCCAGCAACCAAAGGCTTTGCTTCCATTCTTGCTGAATTGTTTACTACTTCGGGAATCACTTCCCAACCTCCGCGGTCAACAACCAGTGTCCCATTCTCTCCTACAAATCCCAATACTGCATTCCTCTTGTAACCACCATCGTTGATGCCGATGGCATGGTCCCACATAACATTGAATCCATCAAACTCATAGATCGTTTGAAGACTATCAGGAGTTTCGCAGGCATCATCAGGATAGCCGTACTTGCCACCCATTGCCATGATCGATTTTGGAGCAGTGACATCCATTCCATATAATGCGAAATCGAGAAGATGTACTCCCCAGTCGGTCATCAGACCGCCGGCATAATCCCAGAACCATCTGAAGGTAAAATGGAAACGGTTCTTATTAAATGGCCGAAGCGGTGCAGGACCGAGCCACATATCATAATCAACACCTGCAGGAGCTGCCATATCAGGTTGCACTGGAATTGAAGTGTTCCAACCCTGATAAGAATAGACCCTCACAAGCCTTATTTTCCCCAGTTTACCCGAACGAATAAAATTGACTGCTTCAATCCAGTGAGGATCACTTCTTTGCCACTGACCAACCTGAACGATTGACTTATACTTTTGGGCAGCCTTTATCATGATATTGCACTCTTCAACTGTTCTTCCAATTGGTTTTTCGCAATAGACATCCTTTCCGGCTTCGCATGCAGCAACCATCTGAAGACAATGCCAGTGGTCGGGTGTGCCAACTATAACCAGATTTATATCCTTATTATCGATCAGCTTACGCCAATCTTTATAAAGGTTTGCCGGCTTTTTTCCTCTTAATTTTTCAACATCGGTAGCCCTGCGGTTGAGTACGCTTTCATCGATGTCACATAGAGCAATACACTCTACCTCAGGATGCTTGAGGAATTCTGTAAGGTCAGCGAAACCCATGCCATTACAACCAATAAGGCCAACATTTATTTTATTGTTAGGAGCACATGAAGCCGTTACGCTTGATAATGATGAAATAAGACCAATTCCTGCAGCTGCGGTTCCACTGCTTTTCAAAAATGTTCTTCGTGTTGTCATTCGTATAAATATTTAATTTCAATATCAGTTTCAGCGGAAAGCAATAATTCTTAAAACGTCAGAAAGAGGTCGAAATGTAGTTAACTATTTATATAACAAATAATTAAATTCTCCTCTTCAAATACCAAAAACCTGCTAAAAGTAACGAATTATTCAATTCTATTTCAAAATTAATAATTTTAATTCAACTTAATTTCCAGAATAGAATGAATAGACAGTACAGGCACAATTACTTTTGAGACACCATTCTGAAAATTAAACTCCATTTCTTTGCCTTCGGGTTGTAACACAATCTTAGCCGGCTTTTTTGCTGTACGAATACTTACTGTCAGATCTTTCAGCGATGGAATTTCGTCATATCCAATTGCCGTTTGGTTGGTATGTTCGCCGGCCACGTTAATCAGATTCACAAACATTTTGTCATTAAGCAGATTGGTAGTTACATGAACCAGGTGCGACCCAGTCACTTTCACCAAAGCATCGGGAAATAATTCAGTGATTTGATTGCTTATAAAATCCCGAAGAACAGGTGATTTATACTCGAGATAGGCTGAACCGGCATTGAAATAAACTCCTGCAACCTTTCCTTTACCAACCGTATTAACCGATGAAGCAATGTTCTTTCCTTTGTCTCTGAAATCACTGCCATTGTAAAAGTTTGAAATTGAAGTGACACCGGGCATTAATTCTACTTTCGCGATTGAGGAGCGAATTGCACCAATTTTATCAGTTATTGCTATAAAAGCCTGTTCTTCATCACCTTTCACGAGCGATTTAATTCCAAGCTCCTTTTCAAATAATTTTGCAGTTTCAGTGCCGATAATCAACAAGTTGCCACCATCTGCTGCATATTTCTTCAGTTCGTCGAGAAAAGAAGCCTCCAGGTAATCACATTCAGGAATGATAATCAGCGGATATTGATTCATTTTGCCTTTAAGGTGATGCTCCATCAAAATCTCAACTGATTGTTGACCATCCAAAATCAGATTCAAAGCTCCCTGCAATTTTTCTGTTCCATTTGAATAAGGTCTCGAACCATTTTTTTGATACGAAGCTGTTGGATAGAGCAATGCAATTTGAGGAATCGCCTTTGCCTTATGAACGAATTGCTGCCGAGCGCGGCAAAAAACAGCAATTTCTGAAAGTGTTGTTGCAAGCCAGGGTTTCAGGGATAAATCGCGGTTCTGCTGAAAATAAAACTGAACGCCGCCACCCATTGCCATAATTTCCGCCGCTTCCTGTTCCAGCTGAACTGATGATTTCACACTCATGGGCATCTTCCCGCCGTTCCACGAAAATCCCCATGCCATTAAATCCCATGGCTTTCCCTGAGGAGCCAGACACCGTGCTTCGAAAGCAGAGCGGTAAACACCGTTTTGAGGAGTTACGTCACCTGACAAATAATCTACATCTGCAGTGACTTTTTCGGGCATTAACGAAGAATATGCCCAGTTGCTTGTGATTTGAAACTGAGGAGTATATTGATGGATTGCTGTAATGTATTTATTCAGGTGCTCACGAAACAAACTTCGCGTATATTCCATAAATTCAGGATAATACTTATCTGTGGTTTTTTTTGGAATCTCTGTGATACCTGTTTCTTTGGTAAATCGTTTCAACGATGCTTCGCCATAATCTGGTTCTACAGCCCAACATTCACCGTCGATCCAGGCTCCGTCGACATGATAATCGCTAAGTTCCTTCAACTGAGGAATCATGTAGGTGTCAAGGTATGGACTGAAAAATGACGTTTTCTCGGTGCTTCGCTCTCCGTTGGCCTTGACGGTTGCCCAATCTGGATGCTCTTTCACAACTTTGCCGTCCCAAACGCCTGAAAAGTGCATAAACAGCGCCACCTTGTTCTTTTCAGTTACTTCACGAAACAATTTCAGCGGATCTTTCTCAAATCCTTTCACATGGAAACCCACCTTCGTCGGATAACTCGATATTCCCGG
>JAAFHB010000424.1 GCA_010906965.1 Mariniphaga sp.
CAAATTTTTAGTGTTTTGCTGTCTGATTTTGGCACTTTCGGTGTTCGTTAGCTTTTTTCCTATATAGGTAAGATTCTCAATTTTAATTCCCGAAATATACTTTTCCTTACTAAAGCCATGAAATACAGAGAAAGGAAGTAATCCGCCCACAACCTGAATATCCTTGAATACCACGTTGCTGATCTCTCCACGAAACTTGTTATGATAGGCCTCTTTCCCTTCAGGTATTTTTTGTACGCCATCCCAGGCACCATGCAGGTAATTCTTCTTAATAAACTCCGGATCACGAATGCCATCAGGTCCCCATTGCGAAAAGAAAATTGCCACATCAAACAGTTTCTGCCGGCTGTCTTCAACGCGGATATTCTCGAAAACCACGTCATGAACATGCGACTGTCCGGCATTGTGAATGCTCATTGTAGCGCCATCTTCCACGTGAATAATGTCGATGTTTTCGAAGTGAATATTCTGGACTTCATTTGAATACAGTTCAAAACCAATTTCTATCGCATTTCCCCAAATGGAGTTCCAGAACGTACAATTTTTGACCAGAATGTTGTCAGTTGGATGATCTGCCGGATATTTACCGCCTGATTTAATGGCAATGCAATCGTCTTTGGTATGGGCAAAAACACCATCGATAACGACGTTGGTGCACCGGAAAATGTCCATTCCATCATCGCTGCCACTTTCGCTGACAATGCGTACACGATTTATCTCGGCCTTGTTGCAATGGAACAGAGCAATTTGCCAGGTAGTGGCATTGTGTAAAGTAATATCTTCAATCTTAATATTTTCACAATCTGTCAAACTGATAAATCGATTGTCGCAGGTTGGATCTGCTTTATTAAACGTCCCATCCAGAATTCCCCGTCCACAGATTTTGATGTTTTTCTTCCCTTTTGCAAACAAATATCCCTGAACCACAGCACCGCCTTCAATATAAACGGTCTGATTATCCTGCAATTCAAGTTTCACATCTTTGTATAGTTTACCACCTTCAAACCAAATTACGTTCTTTTCCAACCTTGAGGGTTGTTTAATTTCGGGTCTCCCGGCAAAAAGAAAAAGTGGTTGTTGCCTGATTCTCCCATTCAATTCCAGGCTAAGATTTTCGGGTTTATTCAATTTGAAACTGAACGAATTATCGCCCGTATAGTCCGCTTTCAAACCTGTCCTTAGCGGACGAATATCTACCCAGCGAACATCATACATGGTGTTTACTTCTATATTTACTTCACCCTGAAAATCGAAAACAGCGTATGAAGCGATTGGTGTGTCGAAAACCGGAACCGGAGTTCCGTTTACTGTGACCTGATAGTATTTGTTGGATGCATAACCTGAAGGAGCATTCCATGTAGTTATCACAGAAAAAGCATTCATCGCAGACAACAGGAATAAAAATAAGAATAAAGTTTTCATGATCAGAAGTTTAATATGGTCGTAAATTTTTTACAATTCAGTATTTGCCCATAAATTACTGGTTGATAGTTCAACCGCTTTCTTTAGGTTTTTCATTGCAGCATTTGTGTTGCCAAGTCCCTTTTCTCCGAGACCTATCAAAAGGTATGCATTTGATAACTGTACGCTCCTTGTTTCCTTCTCCCCAAATTTTGCAAAGAAATCAATATCCGATCCTTGTTTCAACTGGTTATTACCTGCGTCTATCAGTTTATTGAAACTTTCGGTAGCTTTTGTCTTATTGCCAAGTTTCTGATAGCTTAAACCCTGATAGTATGTAATGTAATTTGACTCTTTTATGGATTGATCAATTGACAGTGTAAAATAGGTACTGGCTTTTACCTTGCTGCCCAAAGCTTCATATGCCAGTCCAATAAAGTAATTGACCTGTGGACTCCGTGCATCACCCATTCTTGATTTTGAATTTTCCGGGGTTTCAATTGCAGCAAGGAATTGTTCCAGTGCCTGTTCATTTTTCTTCTCCGCGAGGTATTTTTTACCCAGCAACAAGTGTGCATCAACCGTAATGTCACGAACTCTTGAACTCCCTTCGCGAAAATGGAAAATACTTTTATTTAAATACTCCACTGCTTTTTCGGGCTCACCGGCAAGGTTCAAAACCATGATCTCACGAACAAAAGCGTCATCACGCTGCCTGACTATTTCATTACTTCCCGCAAAAAGCAACGCTCTTTTTCCGATTGGCGCATTGCTTAGTTCGTATAGCGGATCCAGCTCGGCGTAATAGACAGGTTCGTCCTTTTTAAGGCCAAATGCTTTTTCGTAAGCACTGATCGCCTTTGGAACATCCTGCGAATGCTGATAATAACCCCATCCTAAATTCCGCCATGCGATTGCCAGCGAAGGATTAAGTTTTACTGCAATCTCCCAATTTTCAATGGCTTTTTGCGGCTGCTTGTCGTATAGTAAATTCCCTAAGTAGTAAAAGGGTTTCGCTTCAGCAGGATAATATTTAGCGGCCAGATTCAGCACTTTAACATCTTCGAGCCGGAATGGAAACCCATAATCAACCGATTGAGCAGATGCTTCCTTAAAGTATTTTTCAGCCCCGGATTTATTCCCTTTTTTATCCTGAAGATATCCCAAATAGTAACTGATCATCTGACTCTTTCCTTTGAAACGTTGAAGGAGATCTTCAGATTCTGTATAAAGTCCGTCATTCAGATATCCGACAGCGAGTTCAAGATAATTCTGATCAAAATCACGCATTTTCCGGGTTAAGTTGACAAGCGATTCCTCGCTTTTTTGGGTATTACCCGCTGCTTTAGCCAGAAGATAAATCTCATTTCCTGCGCGAAAGTCAAGCGGATCTTTTTCGGTAATATCGGCCAAAGTGGTCGTGGCACCATCAAAATCACCCAATCTTCGCTGGATGGATGCCTTGAGATTTATCGCGCTGTTATTTATTGCATTTGTCGAAAGCGATTCATTTACCTGGCCCAACGCTTTTTGAAAATCACCTTTTAAACAGGATATCCGGGCCAATTCGAGATAAGCAGCTGAATGCCATGCATAATCCCAGGTTGCGCGGTAAAGTGTGTCAGCTGCATCATCGTAAAGTTCAAGCGCTTTGAGTGTTAAACCCTGGAGATACAAGGGTTCGCAATCTGAGGGTCGTGTGTAATCTTTTGTCAGCCTTTTTATTGCCGTTCCGAAAAAGCCCCTTGCGATGTTGTATTCCCCATTTTTGAGATGAATACTTCCGACAGCAACATTGGTCCGGATAT
>JAAFHB010000058.1 GCA_010906965.1 Mariniphaga sp.
TAAGAGCCATGAACAAATACTTCTGTTAAAATATTGTTTTGATGTGCAACCGATGTAAGCGCTTTTATTTCATGAATATCTAATTCTCTGGAGAGGTTAATCCTGTTTGCATTCAGCTTACTTAAAAACTTTACCTGTCCTTCATTATGAGTTGTAAGCTGGGTAGATGCATGTACTTTAAGACCTTTGAAATAGTTCGACAGCAGATAAAACATGCCTAAGTCCTGGATAATTACACCATTGATACTTGTATTGATGAGTTTGTTGAGGAGACTTATTAGTGCCGGGATTTCATTTTCGACGATAATGATATTAAGTGTCAGAAAAACTTCACAATTGTTCCGGTGCGCAACGCTGAGAACTCCCTGCAAATCATCGAAACTGATATTTGCAGCGCTGTTTCTTGCATTAAACCGGTCAAGACCACAATACACAGCATCGGCACCCGCAAGAATTGCAGCTTTTATAGAGTCAAGATCTCCGCCAGGCGCCAGTAGTTCAATTTTTCTTTTCACAATAATCAAATATACACATTCCTTTTATTTATGCAAGAAAAAAGGGATGTCCCAACAAGTGAGACATCCCCTTTGAATATTTTGGAAAGTGAAAACTATACCAGTTTCCAGCCTTTGCGATATTCGTAATGCATTTTTTTCGTTGCTGCGCCATCGGTATCGCCGATAAATGTCTCTGTCTTCGGATCCCATTTGATGGTCCGTTTCAGATCGCAGGCAATGTTACCCAATGTGCATACGCAGCAGCTGCTATGTCCGATTTCGACTGTAACTGCAGGATCTTTGTGTGCCCTTACAGCTTCGATGAAATTGATCTGGTGAGGAATCTTTGTTTCGTAAGGACCATCACTTGTTACTTTTTCCTTCGAATCGAATTTAGCATCCGAACCTTTGAAATAACCGCGTGATACTTCAATCCATCCGTTTTCGCCGATGAACTTAACCCCTTTGGTTTTCTTTTCGTCGAATGGTTCAGATGTCATCACAACGCCATTGGCATAGGTAAATGACATATATTCAGAACCGTCGCCGATCGGAGAGATTTCAACAGGACCGTTTTTGTCCATGCTAAGACCCCATTGTGCGATGTCGAACATATGAGCGCCCCAGTCGGTTGTGAAACCTCCGCCCATTTCGGTGTACCAACGCCATGCACCCCATATTTTCTCATTTACATCGGGATCGACCGAAATAATTGGATCCAATGCATTGTTATAGTGAATCGTGGAGGGAAGTGGTCCTAACCAAAGATCCCAGTTTAAATCTGCAGGGATGGGTTCTTTTGGAAGATCGTAAGGTTTAGGGGGTGCTCCAACATAGGCATATACCTTTGTGATTTTTCCCAGCGCACCGGTTTGAACAAGATTAACTGCGTGCTGGAAATTTGGATCCGAACGCTGCTGGCTGCCAAGACCGAAGATACGGCCATTTTCACGAACTGCTTTCTTCAATTCCTGACCTTCCTTGATCGTGAATGTCATTGGTTTTTCTAGATACACATCTTTGCCTGCCTTTAATGCTGCAATGGCAATATATGCATGTGAATGGTCAGGAACAGCTATGACCACTGCATTAATGTCTTTCCGTTTCAGTACGTCGCCATACTTTTCGTAAGTTTCAACTTTAAGGGTTTTGCCTTTTTTGGTATTGGAAGCATCTACCTTTTTTTGAAACCTTCTGCGTTTGATGCCATACACATCGCATCCGGCAACGACATTAACTCCGGGGATTTCGAGGAATCCGTTCAACAGGAAATTAGCCTGCTGACCTAATCCGATAAATCCCAATGTAATTTCCTTTTCAGCTGTTGCTGGCGATGCAAAACCAGTCATTCCTGGTAATACGGCAAGCCCGGCTACTCCAAGTGCCGATGCTCCAAGAAACTGACGTCTTGACAATCCTTTTTTTTGTTCTTCCATTACTTTTGTTCTATTAGTTTTATGATATTATATAATTAATCCTTTAACTGGTTGGATTTTACTTATTAATCAAGTCCTTAAATTAGTTACGCAATTTAGAAATATTTTTGGCTCGATTTAAAGTTTGATTGAAATAATTATCAATCAGATGGCCCTCTTATCTTCTGGTCTTTCCGTTTTACTTGAAAATCAGCTCGCCTCCTTCAACTATCTGCTGATGCTGAATGATATTCCCTTTAACAGGCAAACCGTTCAGTGTGATATTCGAAAAATCCTGTTTATTTGAATTATTGCGGATTGCCTTAATTATAAAGGGTTTTGCTTTACTTCCTGATTTGATCTGTACTTCGTCAAATGCCGTCGCTCCGACTACATATTCAGGTTTTCCGGGGCAAACGGGGTAAAAGCCAATCATTGAGCAGACCAGCCATGCTGACATTTGGCCTGCATCTTCGTTCCCGCTCAATCCGCCAGGTCCGGTTCCATACTCTTCTGCAACAATTTTACGGATCAATTCTGCGGTCTTTGCAGGTTCTCCTGCCAGTGCGAAAAGATAAGGCGCCTGCTGGTCGGTTTCATTTCCATGCCAGTAATATCCGCCATCAAAGAACTCATTCAGCCTTTTAATGAATGCCTTCTGTCCTCCAAGTTGCATGATTAATCCGGGCACATCCTGCGGAACATACCATGTGTATTGAAACGGGGTTCCTTCAGTAATATAATTCGCTTTTACAAGAGGATTGAACGGTTCGATCCACTTTCCATCTGCATGACGTCCGCGTGCATAGCCGGTTGAGGGATCAATTACATTCACATAATTCTTCGATCGTTTGAGTAATACTTTTGCATCCTCCTTTTTCCCCAGCTTTTCGGCAAATTGCGACAAGGCATAATCATCGAGTGCATATTCCAGCGTTCGCGAAACCTGCTCCCGCTTGTGGAAAGCATCCCATACACTATCCTGAAGCGGAATATAACCATACTGGATGTAACCTGGCAGTGCCCTTCTCCCTTTACCGTCTTTATATTCTTCAATGGTTGGCTGGTCGAAAGCATTCTGGCGCATATACTTATAAGCTGCTTTGGTATCAAAGTCAGTGATTCCTTTTAAGTAGGCATCAGCGATCATCGTACTAACATGGTCGCCGATCATGGCTGCCGTGTAACTATTCCATGCAGGGAAAATGGGCATCCATCCGCCTTGCTGAGCTTTGACAACGAGTGATTTAACCATGTCGAGACTTCGTTTTGGTTCGAGAATAGTCATCAGCGGGTGCAATGCGCGATAGGTATCCCACATCGAGAAGTCGTCGTAATAATCGAAGCCAACTGCCTTGTGAATGATCGTATCCTGCGCAAATCCCTGGTAACTTTCATCAACGTCACTCACAATACGGGGTAACTGATAGCAGTGATAAAGTGCTGTATAGAACTTCACAAGATCATCATGTGAACTGTTTTTTACCTGAATCTTTCCAAGGGTTTCGTTCCACTCTTTCTCCCCGGTCTTTACGAGATTATCAAAATTCCAGTCGGTGATTTCGCTTTTTAGATTCTTCCGGGCAGCATCCAGACTTGTGAAAGAGGTTCCGATCCTCACTATAATGTTCTTCTCTTTTCCGAAGCTAACCACCATTTGCTGATCATTTCTGATTTGAGCGACTTCTTTAAAGGGCCGGTTGCATTGAATCACGAAATAGCCGCTGAACCCGGCAGACTTTCCCATTCCCTGGTAGATCCTGAAAACCGGGTTGTAGCCTGTTATCTCATTCTTTTGTTTGTCAACAATTATCTTCCCTTGCTTTTCGTCGCTGTTAACGCGCAGGTAGAGATAACTATCTTTATCAGCGGGATAATTGAATCGCATCATTCCCGATCGGACTGAACCTGCCAACTCGGCGTTAATTCCGTAGTCTTCAAGTAAAACACTGTAATGAATTGGTGAAGAGGACTCATTCTGATGATTAAAACGGGAGGATGGCCGGTTTTTTAGTGTGTCAATTGCATTCGAAACAAATGGCATCAACGTAACGCTTCCGTAATCCTGCGTACAACTTCCGCTCATCCAATGTGTCCCCCTGAAACCTGTAACGAACTTATCGTTGTAATAATAGGGCGAAATGCATTTGTCTTCGGTAGTACGTGTTTCGGGTGTCCATTGTGTCATTCCAAAGGGTCGGCCTACTCCAGGGAATGTCTGGCCCTTCAATTCCGAACCAGCTTCACTGTGTTTCTTTGCACTTTCAGTTGTTGCCGGAGCCGTTCCGATCAGCGGATCAACATATTGCACCAGTGATTGTGCAAAGATTGTTGATGGTAAAAGCAGCAGCCAGATTAATAACTTCATTGTAAAATAGTTTATCTATTGTTTTAAAACTTGATATTCAGATCCCGAAATTACAGTTTTCAGGGATTAATTCCTCATTGTACTCACGATTCTCCTTTTTTCTTCCTTGTGACAATCAGCACATGCCACGAAATGAATGTTATTCGGACTTGTGGCATCGGCATAACTGGTGTTCATCTTCGTAACATCGATCTTGCAGTTTGATATGGCAGGATGGCAGGAGGCGCAACTGTTTTTTGCATCGTTGCTGTGGGCATCGTGACATGCAGTACAACTTAAGCCTTCGTGAACACCGCGCGGTGTGCGATCATCAGCAGTTCCTGCCTGATGATGGGCGTTGGGTGCATGACATTGAACACAATTGCGCAAGATGATGTCATCCGACACTTTAACTTTTCGTTCGCCTGCCCATAAGTTTAGTGCAGGTAATTCTGTAGCGGGGAAGTAGACTTTTTCGTGACGGTCGTAAAATCCTAGTTTAGAAATAGCTGTTTTCTTTTGATAAAAAATTGTTTTAGGATCAGCGTAATCGGGTCTCGCTTTGGGTGTTCCGTCCTGGTGAATCTGATGGCAGGCCATGCACGGAATTGCCGGATTTGTTGCCATCTTCGCATCCTTGAGTTTCCATGGCCCCTTGATATTCATTGGTTCAACTACATCACTGACATTGCCTTCAAAAAACATCCCATGACAACGCAGGCAGTCGTAGTTGATTTGTTCTGCTGAATTGTGCTTTGTATTTAGAAACACGTGCTCATAATCTACCGAATGACCACCTGATGTCCACTTTGCATATTCGGAAGAGTGACATCGTTTACAGTTGATGAGCACTTCCAAAAGTTGTTCTTCATTCAGTTTAATATTCTCAACCTTCTTGTTTTTGACATGGTTGACAACCATCATCCCTTTCTCCTTCATGCTGTGAAGTCCATTGCTCAGCGCCGTTCCGTGGCACTCTTTGCAATGAAGATAACGATGCGACGATTGCGCCTGTGAGTTGACCGATTTACCGATTTCGTGGCACGAAGAACAGGTTTTATCGGGCGAGGCGGTATTCCAATAAGTATAAAACGAGCCAAATGCGAGCGTGCAGACGATCAGAATTGCCGGAATTGTTAGCAGAACTGTTTTGAGTTTTCTGTTCATGGTCATTGTTGTTGGGTTATTTAAATCGGTTTCCTTTTGACCATTCACTGGCAATGTATCCACCTACACGGAAGCCTAAAGCCATGATTGTCAAAGCTGGATTGAATCCGCCGTTGTTGACATTCAGACTGCCATCGGCTACGAAAAGGTTTGGAACTGCATGAATTCTTCCGTATTTATCGGTTACAGATGTTTTGGGATCGTTACCCATTCTGCAGGTACCGGCCTGGTGCTGACCACCGCTGATTCCTCTTCCGCCACCAACTGATTGCCATGTTTGAACTGCGCCAGCCTCTTTCAGCCAGTTTTCAGCTTTTTCGGACATGAGCCTGCAGCCTTCTATATCTTTTGCATGTCTCGAACCTGATAATCGGACGACAGGAATTCCCCAGAAATCTTTTACAACAGGATCGACTTCGACCCTGGCTTCAAAGCTCGGGATCTCCTGGTAAGGACCTACCGCCTGTGCAACCCGCTTGAAATTGAGTCGCTGAAATGCTTTATGATCTGTGCCCCAGCTTGCTGATCCCGGAGGACGAATACCGGTAAATGAATAGGGCATCCTGATAAATTCGTTACAAAGTACGCCACCGCCCATGATCCCTGGGTTATGGTGATTGAAATCGCTGATCGCTACCGATGCGCCAGGACCCAGATCATCGTAAACTTCGTCTTCAAAAATCCCGTAGGCGCCGGTGTATGCATGTCCCTGAAGGTTACGCCCTACCCAGTCATTTTCATTTCCGATTCCGTTCGGAAAGAATTTCGACTTTGAATTAAGAAGCAATCGCGCGGTTTCTGTTGCTGAACATGAGATAACAACGAGATCTGCCGTTTGTGTCTGCTTCCTGTTTTTTTCATCGAAATAGGTTACGCCGGTGATCTTGCCTTGTTCGTTTACATTTATCTCACTAACCACTGAATTAATTCTTAAATCGCAATTACCAGTTGCAATCGCAATAGGAATCACAGTATTTTGGGTTCCACACTTGGCATTTACCGGACAGGCATATCCACAACAGGTGCGCATTCGAATGCAAGCCGGACGACCACCATAAGGCACTGAATTACGGAGCATTGGAATAGGGAAGGGGTGATATCCCAATCGTTTGGCTGCATCGTACAACAGCTGCGCCTCTTTATTATGCGAAAAAGGTGGCATAGGATAGGGCTTGTTGCGTGGTGCACCAAACGGATTCTGTGTAGCATCACCAGCAACGCCAATCTCCCATTCTGCCTTTTCGTAACAAGGTTCCAGATCTTCGTAGGTGAAAGGCCAATCGGCAAGGGTTGAACCTTCAATAGATCCATAGGTTGTTTGCAGCTTAAAGTCCTCCTGCATAAACCGCCAGGCCATTGCGCCGTAACTAACGGTGCCTGACCCAACACATGCTGCATTATTGTTGTAACCACCTTCACTTGGTAAAACAGTATAGGTGCTTCCATCTTGATTTTCAATTACCCGTTTATAGCGTAAATCGTCAGGACCATAAGCATTACCAAGAACGGTAGTACGTTGGGACTTCAATTCGTCTGTATCGGTATCGTCATAAGTGGCCCATCCTCCGCGTTCGAAGAGAACAACCGAAAGTCCGGCAACACTTAACTCTTTGGCAACTATTCCACCTCCGGCTCCTGCACCGACAACGATGGCATTTACATGTTTATTTCCCATAAGTTAGTTGTTGTAGCGGTTTTGACCGATGATAACCGGGTAATCGAGTCTCATCATTTTATAACTGACATTGTTTTTGTTTCCTCCATGACGTGGACTGCCATAAAAACCTTGAAGTGAGTGATCGCGGATCAATCTGAAAAACTGTCTGTCGAGCCCATTCTTCCAGAGCTTTCCTTCCATCTTTCCGGCTTCCATAGTTTCCAGAAATTGTGTCTGTTTTTCGAATGGGAGTTCTTCAAATCTCTTTTGAAATTTAGTCTTGCAGGTTTCCTGAATTGCCTGTAAACCTTTCCGATAGGTTTCCTGGTAACGGGTGTATGGCCCTGTTAATTGCATGTCGATGAAATTGGTGACACCCGCGTCGTGTCCTCCGGGCCATTCATCCGTAGGAATGATCTGTTCCACCAATGCGTCGAGTAAAGTTGATTCCTGTGTGGTAATAAACCGCCATGGCGAAAGGGGCGGGTTCGTGCATCGGCTTAGCAAGCACATTCCGCCTGCCCCCAATACGGACAGCGCAATAAAATGGCGTCGCGTTAGTTTAGTCTGCTTTTCCATACGAAAAAGAATATTTAGTTATTTATTTTCCATCATCAGGAAATTCCTGATATAGATATGTTTGATTCCTTCGTAACTATTACCATAGAACTTGTCGCTGGTAATCACCCATGTTTTAATTATACTTTAAACTATTGCTAAAAATGCCACAAGTTCTATTTATACTTAAAACATTTGCTGAAAAATACAAAGTTTTAGTCATACCTAAAACTTTTTCTTGAGCACTTCCCAAAAATCATTCGAGAGTGCTTTTTCATCTATCTTAATGTAAGCACGAATATTTCGCTGTTTGTTTTCCGGCGGAGTTGTGACCGTCTTTAGTTGAGATAAAGCAGGGTTCAGATAGGCTTCGACCAAAGCAAGATCCCACATCACGCGGGTTTCGTCCTGTGGATTTTGTTCACGCCACCTATCTTCAAGAATTTTCTCCACTTCGGATTTTTCATCCAGTCGGTTGTAGGTTTCTTCCCTATTGAATTGAAGAGGAAGGGCTGCTTCCAGACTCATCACTGTGAAATCAAAACCTTCAAGATTTAATAAATAGTCGAACGCATTCAGGTCATTACGAATATTGAATTCATTTTTATTCCACACTTTGGTCTTTGGATTGTACTGCGCCCCAAGCGCAAAACAACGAATCCTGGATTTGATTTCGGGTGCGAGTATCAGTGCAGTCGCCATATTTGTCATGGCACCTATTGTCAGGATATCGAGTTTTTCATTTGCCGGAAGTTTTTTCACTGCGGCAATGATAGCTTGTGCCGCGGGTGAATTGCGCGGATCCTGTTGTCCCCAGGCGCGCCCGATCTGGCGGTCAGCGCCTAAAGGATGGACAATATCCAATCTTCCCAAAGCTTTTAAAATCTGTTCGTTGAGGCGCTGGCTTTCAGCTACTGTATTTAATCCTTTGGTATCGTAGGCATTCCATTTTTTGAAAACCAACAGATCTGGATTGTTGTAATGTGCCGAGCTGAGACCAATCAGGTCAATTGAAGGCGCTTTGACGAGCCGGACAATCGCGTACAAATCGTCCATTTCATTCCCGGTATCGGCATCGAGCCATACTTTCTGTTTTTGGGCATAGGAAGATAAAACGATAAAATAACAGGCGATAAAAGTGATCAGGTACTTCATGGAGCAATTGATTTATAGTATGTTTAAAATTTGCGATATATCCGAAACTGTAATAAGTGTTTCACTCTCCGGAATCGAATGATTGCGTTCTTGCTTATATGTCGCCAAAGCGCCTGATGGCCTCTTCCATTATGGAAACTGTGGCTGTTGCACCGCAACGCGAACATCCTGCTTCTTTTACCGCAATCAATTGATCGAGCGTACGAACGGCGCCAGCAGCTTTTACTTTGACGAATGGTCCTGAATGTTGTCGCATTAGCAGAAGGTTTGGAATTGTTGCGCCGGTATAATCGTATTTTCCGTCTGTACCTTTCAGAAAACCAAAACCGGTTGAAGTTTTTACATAGTCGGCATTGACCTTCGTACAGATTTCGCAAAGCCTAATAATGTCTTCTTTTTTTGTGACATAGTCGGTTTCAAAAATCACCTTAACGATTGCATTGTGGCGATGACTCGCATCAGTTACAGCCTTGATTTCCTCTTCGATGTAATCCCATTCGCCCTGAAGTGCTTTGCCGATATTGATTACCATATCAATTTCGACGGCGCCGTCTTTGCAGGCCGATTCAGCTTCGAAAACTTTAACAGGAATGGTTGAGTTTCCGGCAGGAAATCCAATTACACATCCAACAAAAACAGTAGTTCCTTTGAGTAATTCTTTGGCCTGTTTTACCATGTATGGTTTTACGCAAACTGAAGCTACGTCGTATTTTTTTGCGATGTCACACTCTCTAACCAAATCTGCATCAGTCATTGTAGGATGAAGAATCGAGTGGTCAATCATCTTTGCGAGTTCTTTTACTATTGTCATATTGTTAATAATTAGTGCTTTCAATTTAAAGCGATGAACTGTTAATCTATTGGTAGCTTTCAATTATTCGATTGCAGCCAGAAACCAGCTGCCAGTTGCTATTAAAGATGGTAGCTGTTGCCGATTGGATAATTAGCTGTATTGCAATATAATTCACTGTATATATAAAAGTTATTTTTGCTGGTGTGGAACTTTACCGAAATATGAAGAACCGGGGAACCAAGCTGTATTTTAAGCAGAATGGCAATGTTCTTATTTGCATTTTCGGCCCGAAGCTCTTGTTCCGATCCGGTAATCTCGATCCGGTAATGCTGGCTCAATGTTTTAAAAAATGAGCCATCGATAAATTCAAAACCCACAATTCCTTCGAGGTAAGTACCCACCAGCCAGTTATATTCAATCATCACCGGAATTTCGCCTACGCATCTGAGCCGTGCAAAATGAACACACGATTCTTTGATCTCGGTTTCGCTGATTGTAAAATGAATTTCTGGATTCCATAATCCGGGTTGGGGATGCTGAAGGAAAACTGTGGATACATCCTTGCCTACTGCTTCGGAGAATCCTTTTACGTTCAATAAACCAAGGGACTGCCTTCGTTCACGCACAATGCTTCCTTTCCCATGCATACGTTCGATAAAGCCCTCCTTCGTCAGTTCTTCCAGTGCCTTTCGGGCAGTTGTTCTTGTGATACTGAAGGTTGCACAAAGTTCGTTCTCGGACGGGAGGAAGTCTCCAACGACATAATGACCCTTCTGAATCTGAAGTTTCAGAAAATTCTGTACCTGTTTGTACCTTTTTTCCTCCATATAAAATGAATTTTCACAAAAATACCACATTTGCTTGTACGTACAAGTAAATGTGGTATTTTTTATGCAGGGATGGATTTATTATTTAAAAATGATGCTTTTCCGTTTAATTGAAAAGGCCGCAAATACTCCAACTGCATCATCAAACGGTTGTATATTCGATGGTATATTGGCCGATGGTCCGCTGAAAATCGGAACTTTAGGGTAATAATCTGTAATGTAACTGTATATAAATGAGTAATAATCTTCGGTTATCCCATACATCTCCACTTGAATTGTGTCGCCTGGAATCAGTTTTTCGTCATTCCGCTCTTCCCTTAGACTATAGACGGGAAATCCGTTAAAATATTGGCCTTCGAAGCCGTTATTATCACCTATCGAATATTTGAATACACTGTCTGTCAATAGAATATTGTTTTTTAGAACCTTGAAAAGGTAGAAATTACGTCCCTTGCCGGGATCCATCGAATAAAGATTTACGCTCCAATTTTTAAACCTGGGATTTAGATTATTATAAACCAGATGAATCGAATCGATGGGATTCAATGGTTTGAGCAACGATTGAGCAGAATACTCTTCCATCACCTGATCATTATTGATGTCAACATTCTTAATCAGCAGGGTATAAGTCCGTCCTGTAACTCCGAAAACGTCTGGCGATGTGAAATAGGTTCCTTTCTTTGTTTGATCTTCGGTCAGTCTAAATGTTGTGGTACCGTCCGATATGGAAATCAATGCATTTGAAATGACCTGAATCTGATCTTTCATTAGTGCATCTCCCAACTTCGATAGTTTAACCATCTGACGCGTGGTATCGGTCGAAATATATCCTTCGACAACCAGACGTGGCCGGGTGGTATCAAGCTGAATATTATCGATGGTCTCTGTACATCCTGCAGCGATAACGGAAAGAATGGAAATTGAAATTATCAGGGTTTTAAGCTTCTTCATCATGATTAAAATTTGAAATTATAAGTAATTCCGGGAAAGCATACGAAAGGTAGATACCATCGTTCTGCAACAACTTTTGAGGCATCCTTTGAGTCTTGTACAAAGTTGATCATCCAGTCGTTATGTCTTCCATAAGCATTATACACCGAGAATACCCATTCACCTTCCCACTTTTTACCGGGATGTTCTTTTCCTTTAATTGTCAGGGATAAGTCCAAGCGGTTGTAGTCGCGCATTCGGTAACCGTTGCGGGCTGAGTAATATTTCCCGTAGGTGTTATCGATCACATACGATCCTACCGGGAATGTGATTGGAGCGCCAGTTGCATAAACCCAGTTCCCCGAAAGAATCACGCGGTTTGAGAACTCGTAATTCACGATAAGGTTAATATTATGAGGTTTGTCGTAGGTCGTCGGGTAAGGGTTTCCGTTATTGATTTCGGCAATAGTACGTGTAACTTTCGACAAGGTGTAGCTGATCCAACCGTTCAATTTGCCGTCGTTCTTTTTGACATATAGTTCGAGTCCATATGCTTTTGCCGTTCCCGACCTGATATCACCTTCCATCCGTGGATTCATCAATAACTGGGCATTATCTTTAAAATCAATGACATCATACATCTGCTTGTAATAACTTTCGACCGATGTTTCAATTGTATTATTGGCGAAATTTCTGAAATATCCTATCGCATACTGGTTGGCCTTTTGTGGTTTGATGTTTGGACCCGATGGAAACCAGACATCAAGCGGCATTCCACCTGCCGAGTTCGAGGCGAGTTGCATATTCTGGATGGTACGAGAGAAACTGGCTTTTACAGACGACTTCTCGTTGAAGGTGTAATTGACACCGAGACGTGGCTCAAGTCCCATGTAGGTGTGAAAGATCTTTCCGCTTGCATAATAAGTGGTATCGGTGACCGCATAATTAGGGTATCCCTTCGCAAATGTATAAATGGTTGCAGTTCCAATGTTCTGGAAAATAGTGTAGCGTAATCCGTATTTGATGGTCAGTTTTTCTCCGATTTTCTGTTCATTCGACAGGTAGAGGCCATGTTCGAGTGCAAAGCTTTTTGGAACCGGTGCTCCAAGTTTGCTGCTTTCTCCTTCAATATAGGCATCGGCTGGATTGAAGTCGTGGAATGTAGAGGAGATTCCGAATTTAATTTCATTATTAGGGTTTGGAAAGTAATTGAAATCAAGTTTAAGTGTATAATCTAACATATTCGAATTCCACACATAGTTCGATCCCCCTTGTTTCATCTTTAAAGAATAATCGTATCGGGCAACCACCGCAGATAAATTCGAAAATAGTTTATTCGTTATGAGGTGATTCCATCGCAGTGTTCCTGTGAGGTTTCCAAATCCCGCATCTGAACTTCCTTTCTGACCAAAGCGGTCTCTCCCATTATAGGCAGAGAGATACAACCGGTTACGGTCATTGATCTGATGATTGACTTTTAAGTTGAGGTCGTAGAAATACAATTTGCTTTTTTTGAGACTCGTATCCGACATCAATGGAAAAAACACATCTGCATAGGTGCGTCTCCCTGCAATAAGGAAGGAAGTCTTTTCGTCACCAATCGGTCCCTCAAGTGTTAACCTGCTCGATATTAGCCCAATGCCTCCGGTCGCTGCAAATTTCTTATTGTTTCCCTCTTTCATCCTTACATCGAGAACAGATGATAGTCTTCCCCCATAATTTGCCGGGATATCTCCTTTATAGAGTTTCACATCGCGGACGGCATCGTTGTTGAAAACCGAAAAGAATCCCATCAAATGGGAAGCATTGTAAACGGTAGCTTCATCCAGGAGAATCAAATTCTGGTCATTCCCTCCACCCCTGACGCTAAACCCAGAGGTTCCCTCCGCAGTTGATTGGACGCCGGGAAGCATTTGTATCACTTTTAGCACATCCACTTCACCCATCAGCGCCGGCACTTTTTTAATGGTTTTCATCTCCAGTTTCGAAATGCTCATCTCCGCCTTTTTCACATTGGCCTCCGGTCGTTCCGCAGTGACCACGACTTCTTCAATTTCGCTCTCTTCGGGGGTAAGTTCGATATTTAGGACGATATCTTTATTTAGGTTGATCGTCTTTTGAATGGTTTGATACCCCATATACCTGAACTCAAGGATATAATTTGCAGGTTTCAGACTAATTGAATAAAAGCCATATTGATTTGCTGCTGTACCGGTGCTTAATTCCCTGACAGAGATTGTTGCTCCGATGAGTGACTCTCCACTTTCTGAATCTTTAACATATCCGCTGATTGTAAGTAATCCTGCCGGATGATCGTCGACTGCCCAAACAGGTAGTATAATGATAAAGAATAACAGACTTAAAATAATTAATTTCATTTTGATAATCATCTTGTCGATTAAAGGTTGATTTACTGTTGATATGAAGGTTTCAATTTATTTGAGCAAAATTAAACAATGTTAATTCGTCCGCATCTATTTTGTCGACGAATGACTTATTTGTATCGGTGAATTGAAGATTTTAAAACATTAATACCGAATCCCGGGATCCTAAAATAGTAAAGACACCAATTTATACAAAAGGTTGTAATTTGTCCGATTATTAAATTGAGAAATTTGGGAGGAAGATGATCAAATGGGATAAATAGGTAATTTAACCACCTGTCAGATTGTATATTTTGTATGTGTCGCCTACTTTCTTAAATTCAGGAAGACTGAAATAAGGATAAAACTAATGATAGCAGCTGCGATGCCATAAATATTGAAAGCCAAAATAAGTGCAACTGAAATAGCTAAAAATGTAAATCTCACCTTATTATCTGCCCAGGAAAGGTTTTTCAATTTCAAAGAAAACATTGGTAGTTCTGAAACCAAAAGTAGCGACATTGATATTGTAATCAGAATTAAAACAACTGGTTGTAAGATAAGTGCATCAAGAACATCAAATTTTCCATGTTCAGTAATCAGCGCCAATGCAGCAATAAAGAGGGCATTAGCCGGCGTCGGCAAACCGATAAACGACTCTGTCTGTCGTGTGTCGATGTTAAATTTGGCCAACCGAAGTGCAGAAAAAACTGGAATCAGTAAAGATGATGATATACAGGCTAATTCCCACATCGATAAACTTGCAAAACTCTCTGCGCGAACATTCATTCCAAATAGCGCATACTCCATCATAACCATCATGAGTGCACCCGGTGCGAGACCAAATGAGATCATATCTGCGAGTGAGTCAAGTTCTTTTCCCATTGGAGAATAAGCCTTGAGCCAACGTGCAGCCATGCCGTCGAAAAAGTCGAAGATGGCGGCGGCTATGATTAAAATCACGGAAATGGTAAGTTGTCCCTTAATTGCGAATAGCACGGCAAGACTCCCCGATACGACGTTCAAACAGGTAATGAAATTGGGAATATTCTTGCGGATCATTTTCAGGTAATAATTATAAGTCTGCGATAACCGTTTGACTACCAGTTACAGATTGACACAATTCAATATTGACTTTTGTTCCGATGGGTAGAAAAAGGTCAACTCGCGATCCAAACCGAATAAAGCCAAGCTCATTGCGTTGATTTACTGTGGAATCGACGATGGGATAAGTGATAATCCTTTTCGCAACAGCACCTGCGATTTGTCTGACCAGAATTTCTCTTCCGTCAGCCATTTCAATAACAGTTGTTGCTCTTTCGTTATCTGTAGATGATTTGGGCAAATAGGCTGCCATAAACCGGCCATTATGATGCTTAAAATACTTTACAATTCCAGGTACTGGTACCCAGTTTACATGAACATTATATACAGACATAAAGACGGAGACCTGAAGTCTGCGGTCTCCAAAATATTCTGATTCGATGGTCTCTTCGATTGCAACAATTTGACCATCAGCAGGTGATAAAACGCTATTCGGTTTCAATTCAATATTGCGTCGGGGATATCTGAAAAATCGGATAACAAATATCAAAACAATCGTTGTTGCTAAAAATGTAAAACACCGGAAATAAAGTTCTCCGGTCATTCCAACAATGATATTAAGTGCGAGCCAGATTAGAAATGTTATGGCGATAACCTGAAACCCTTTTTTATGAACTCTCATAAGTTTAAACTATTGTGACGCGAAATTAAGTAAATAATTCTCAGCTAAAAAATTGGAATACAAAATAAATTACCGGAGAAGCAAGCAGGATGCTGTCGAAGCGATCAAGCAGTCCGCCGTGACCAGGCATAAAGCGTCCCGAATCCTTAACCCCGATGCTCCGTTTAATCATCGATTCGACCAAATCGCCCAAGGTTCCGGAAATAACAACCACAATAGCCATAACGATCAATAGAATTATGTTGTACTGTGGAAATAAATAGTTGAGGATCCATGCTGTGGCAATTGCGGTAATAACACCACCAAACAAACCTTCCCACGATTTTTTAGGAGAGATTCGTTCAAACAAGCGGTGACGGCCAAACCGGACACCGAAAATATAAGCTCCTGAATCTCCGGCCCAAACTAATACAAACAGACTGATAAGCAATCCGTGATTGTATACTTTGAATCCTTCAAATTCGGGAAATGCCAGGAAGTTGAGCATTGCAAAAGGAATGGATACAAACGTGATCCCGAATCCCGTAAGGGCAATATTCGCCAACGTATTTTCCTTCTTACGAAAAAGCTCGTAAACCGGGATCGCATATATGAGTGGCAACAGAAAGTAAAATGCAGTGTAAGTGATGGATTGATTTGCTGCGAAAAACGACAAAACAAAGATAACTGCCCCGGTAAGGAGCCCTGGATTAACCTGCGGAGAAAAGCCTGCAATTTTGCACAACGCGTAAAACTCGCGAAGTGCTAAAACCGAAAGGATTAAAAACAATGACGCAAATGTGTAAGGCCCGAGAAGGATTGCTCCTAAAAGAACTATTACAAAAATGAATCCCCACAATGTCCGCGTCCAAAACTCGTTCAATTTCAACGTATTTTTTAATTGTTCAAAAATTATATTTTAATTATTTCTGAATCTAACGTTGATGGCAGAGTGTCATCATCTTTTAATGGATTTTCCTCATCTTTTTTCTTCCCCCAAGGCCGTGGTCCAAAAATGTTTTCCATGTCTTCGGTGAAAATGACCTCACGTTCGAGAAGTAATTCCGCAAGTTGTTTATGACCTGCTGCATTTTTGATAAGAATATCTTTTGCTCTGATAAAAGCGGTATCGATCAATTCTTTGATTTCAGAATCAATCAGTTCTGCCGTTTTTTCGCTGTATGGTTTGTTAAAACTGTAATCACTCTGTCCCGACGAATCGTAGTAACTGACATTTCCGACTTTTTCGCTCATCCCAAAATAGCAGATCATTGAATAAACTGTTTTTGTCACTTTCTCAAGGTCATTTTGAGCACCCGACGAGATCCTTGAAAAGACAACGGTCTCGGCTGCTCTTCCACCCAATGTGGCGCATACATCATCCAACATCTGTTCACGTGTTGTAATTTGACGCTCCTCAGGTAAATACCATGCAGCCCCCAAGGCTTTACCCCGAGGTACAATTGTAACTTTAACCAACGGATGCGCATATTCGAGTAACCAACTTACAGTGGCATGACCTGCTTCATGATAGGCGATAATTGCCTTTTCGTCAGCCGTAATGATTTTATTTTTCTTTTCGAGTCCTCCGACAATACGATCGACTGCGTCAAGAAAATCTTGTTTTTCGACCTTTGTCTTTTTCTTCCGTGCAGCAATCAGCGCTGCTTCGTTACAAACATTGGCTATGTCAGCACCCGAAAATCCGGGAGTTTGTTTGGCAAGGAAATTTACATTCACATCTTCCGACAAAGTAAGCGGCCTTAGATGTACCATAAAAATCTCTTTGCGGTCAATCACATCCGGCAATTCAACATGAATCTGACGGTCGAACCTTCCGGCGCGCATCAAAGCTCTGTCGAGGATATCTGCGCGGTTGGTAGCGCCCAATATGATGACTCCCGAATTGGTATCGAAACCGTCCATCTCGGTAAGCAATTGATTCAAAGTATTTTCACGTTCATCATTCGATCCCATATTTGGGTTTCTTCCCCTGGCACGCCCAATAGCATCAATCTCATCAATAAAGACAATACATGGGGCTTTCTCTTTCGCTTGCTTGAACAAATCGCGTACACGAGATGCACCCACTCCTACGAACATTTCCACAAAATCGGAACCCGACATTGAGAAAAAAGGAACATCTGCCTCGCCCGCAACTGCTTTTGCCAATAGAGTTTTACCTGTTCCCGGAGGGCCTACAAGTAATGCGCCTTTCGGAATTTTTCCACCTAGTTTAGTGTATCGGTCGGGATTCTTTAGAAATTCGACAATCTCTTCAATTTCTTGTTTCGCTTCGGCAAGACCGGCAACCTCTTTAAATGAAGTATTCACCCTTGACTCTTTATCGAAAACTTTTGCCTGAGATTTTCCAACATTGAAAATGTTTCCGCCGGCGCCGCCACCTTTGCTCATCCGTCTGAAAATCCAGAACCAAACGGCAATAAGCACCAACGGAAGGAATAGCCAGCTTAAAATTTCGCTGAAATAATCGTGGCGAATTTCGTAGGTTAAAGTAACCTTGGAATTTTCACCAATCTCAGCCTGAGCACTTTCCAGGTTTTTTTCGAATACATCAATTGATCCGATCGTAAAGAAAAAGTGAGGGCCAACCTTTGCTGGTGCTCCAAAACCCGTGTTAAGTTTGCTCTTATATTTATCGTAAGAACCTTCTTTTAGATAAATATCTGATTGCGATTTATTTACAACAACTATTTTGTCTATGTCCCCGTTTTTTAGCATGGTGTTTTTTACTTCCTGCCAACTGGTCTCAATCGGGGCACCACCTGAAGTAAAATATTGGATTGCAAAAAATGCAATCAACAAAATCCCATAAATGTAAATTGGGTTGAACTTGGGTGCAAATTTCACACCGCCCGGGGTTTTCTTAGTTCCCTTAGGGTTAATATTCCCTGGGTTATTTTTTGTTTCTTTCTCAGCCATAATCAATTAAATGTCAGCATCAATATTTATAATTTTTCCGTCAGCCCATAAACTTTCAATATCGTACAACCTGCGTATGGGTTCCTGAAACACATGAACCATTATGTTTGCGTAATCGAGCAATATCCACTGTGCCTGTTTATAACCATCTCTATGCCATGCAGGTTCATTTTTCAGTTCTTCAACTGTCTCTTCAACTGAATGTGCTATGGCATCTACATGGGTATTAGATGTTCCATGGCAAATGATGTAGTGATCACATTCGGTATTATTAATAATTTGAAGATCAATATCGACGATTTCAAGTCCTTTTTTTCGTTGAATACCCTCAATAATCGCCTCAATTAAATCGATAGAGCCATCTTGAATGGCATGATTAACCATATGGAATATTTAAAATGCAAAGATAATTTTTTTGTCCGATAGAAAAATAAAGAAATGTGAAGGTAATCTTCTGAAATAATAGTTTTTACTTTAGCATCTCAAACATACGGGCAAAATGAACGAAATTATCGGATCGAAAATTGAACGAATCGACAGGTTAGGATCTTCCAATAACTATGCCGCGACCCAGCTACTGACAAAACGTCTGCCTGAAGGAATTGTTTTTGTTGCAAACAGTCAGGTTGACGGTCGTGGACAGGTTTCTAATAAGTGGGAGAGTGAGCCAAATAAGAATTTAACGTTCAGTATTCTTCTTTATCCCGATTTTATTGAAATTATGCGGCAATTCGAGATTTCGAAAGCGATCTCGCTGGGAGTCGTTGATTTTTTGAAAGAACTGACGGATCACGTTTCGATCAAATGGCCGAATGACATTTATATAGGAAGTAAAAAAGTGGCAGGAATCCTTATCGAAAATTCAATCCGCATCGACAAAATCGCATCATGCATCGTGGGTATCGGTTTGAATATTAATCAGCAGAAATTCACAAGTGATGCACCAAACCCAGTGTCTTTGAGCCAGATTACAGGAGAAATCTACGATCTTGAAGAATCACTGTCAAATTTGTGCGCGAAAATTGATCTCCGCTATCACCAGCTTCGAAACGGAGATTTCGGTCAAATTGATAATGATTATACCGAAATGCTTTATCAGCGTGATAGTTGGTCACCCTATTCAGATGAAAACGGCGATTATGAAGGGAAAATCCTTGGCGTTGATCAAATCGGTCGTTTAAAGATCGAAACCAGGACCGGAATTGTCAACAAATACCATTTTAAAGAAGTGATTTTTAAATAAAGGCTTATAGGTCTATTCATAAGGTATTTTAGTCAATGCCTCAGCAATTTGATCGACACCTTTCTTTAGATGTTTGTTCGCAAGCATTTTAATCATCGGATTTAATTCTGCATGCAAGGTTATCTTCACTTTGCAACTTGCTTCATCAACTTCTACAAGCTGTATCCAACAGTTAAACTGAAACGGTGCCGACTTACTCCCAGCCAATTTAATCATCTTCGAAGGTTCGCGTTCAACAATATTTACGCCTACAGTACCTACCGGGCTGACGGAAAAACTGCACTCATCTTCTGTTGCCTGAAAATTATCAAGTTTAATATCAGGAACATCCGGATGTTGTTTCTTAATCTCCTCCATTTTCTTCGGATCAAATAGCTGCTCAAGATTCTTGAGGTTCGAAAGACGATTGTAAACTGCCGCCTGTGGAGCTGAAATGATCTTTACTTCACTGATATATTTTTCGGTTCCCATTTTTTTTGAAAAGAATTATATGTGATCTTCCGTCTTCTATCTTCTTACCCTTTCAGTTCCTGACCCCAGGTTTCAGGGTTTTTTCGCCATTTATTCAGGCTTTCAAGCTGTAAGTCAGTTATTTCTCCCGAAGAATGTGCCAGTTTTAGCAGAAGATTGTAATTGCTTAATGTTGTCAGTTCAATATGGGCTTCCTCAAAATTCTTTGCTGCAAGCGAAAAATTGTAGGTGAAAATGGCCAACATTCCCAGTACTTCGGCACCATAATTACGTACGGCTTCTGCTGCGCTTAACGAACTTCCTCCGGTTGAAATCAGATCTTCAATTATTACCACTTTTGTTCCAGGCTGAATATCACCTTCGATGAGGTTTTCGAGTCCATGCCCTTTGGGTTTTGATCTGACGTAAATAAATGGAAGGTGCAATGCCTCGGCAATTAAAACGCCGATTGCTATAGCACCCGTTGCTACTCCGGCAATGGCTTCCACATTTGGATATTTTTCGCGAACAAGTTCAACAAATTGATTACAGATAAAGGTTCTTGTTTCGGGATAAGAAAGCACCTTGCGGTTATCACAATAAATCGGAGCCTTCCAGCCTGATGCCCAGGTAAATGGATTATCGGGTTGTATTTTGATTGTATCGATTGCAAGCAGACGTTTCGTAACTTCTATTTGGGTATTTTCCATGATGTTCACAACATTATATTTTATGCAAAAATACGAAGAATTTTGGCTCTGGGATGAATCAATTCATTGTCAATTCTTAAAAAAACGTTAATTCCGCTGTCGCTTGAAATTGTAGTCCCTGAACATTTTTAAAAACAAGGGTTCTAATCCATGAGAAGGGGATGGAGCCTGAGAGAGTTTGAGTGCACCATCGGGATCAATCAGGTAAAATGCCGGGGTGATTGATGCATTGTAATTGATAATCAGTTGTTTTTGTTTTGATCCATTGAGTAGTTCCCATTTATAGCCTTTGGAATTCCATAGTTTTACTGCTGCATCGAAATCGTCATCAAGTGCAACTGACACGACGGTTAGAACTTGCCTTAGTCTTTTCTCAATCGAAACAATAGAATCAAGTTCTGCGCGGCAATCAGAACTTTTACTGTTAAAAAATGAGAGATAAATAAACTTTCCCCGGTACTGATCGAGCGTAACCTGAGATTTTTTCAGATTACTAAGCCTTAATTCCGGAGCTTTTCCTCCGACTGCCAAAAGCGACAATTTGCGTTTAACCTGATGGGCGATGGGTTGAAGAATGGCTGATATTGTTGCTGTTTGCGCCATTTCAATTGCTTTCATCACACCCTCTTTTGCAAAAGTATTCGAGTAATATCCATCGTTTAAGCCTTTCAGTACAACCAGTTCTGCAAATTCTTTTTTGTATCCCCGGCTTTCGAAAAGACTTACTAACTTCAGGTAATTACCTGAATTCGTAAGATGAACAATCTCCCTGTTTTGTATATCCTGTGACTGTTTCCTGAGAAAATCGCTGAATATTGTCTCAAAGGCTCTTTGATAAATCGGATGGTGAAGTTGAACTGGCTCAGTTGCAAAATATTTTTTAATGACAAATTCTGGCGTGCGTTGATTCACTGCGTATTCTAATTCCGCGAAATAATAATTTTTTAAAGTTTTGAAGTATTCGTTCTTATTGGCTAAATATTTTGCCTCAAGACGTCCAATGATTTCGTTTACAACTTCTTTTGATTGTTTCTGATAGATGGAAACGGTGTTTTTAACTGTTTCAGAATTAAAATCCACGACAAACGATCGAACCGCAAAATTGAGATCGTTGTTGTCACCCGCAGGTAATCCCAGCCAAAAGGGGGCTGGTTTAAAATAGGAACTGTGTGCTTCATTACTTGTTCGAAGTGAAAATGGGGGGAGTGTTATCGTGTAATTTTCCCCGGGTTCAACAACCATCGTCCCGCAGTATTTTTCGAGATCGGTATAAATTTCAATCGTTTGGCTGATGGGTAATGCCACTGAAAAAGTTCCGTCTATGGCAATTTTTGTCGAGGCTAACTCCAGTTTTTGCCGAAGAACCGGATCGGGTATTGTATAAAAGGTAATTTCTTTCGTTTTGTAATCAGCCGCTTTGCCTGATAGAACTGATTTTTGGGCATTGACCTGAATCGAAATCAGCGATAGAAGTATAAAAGTTTTAAAATAGAACATATTTAATCTTCGTAAAACTCCGAAATATCAAGACAAGCGGGTAGAAAAAGACTGGCATCTCCTTTGTGCCGGAGGATATCCCGGACAATTGTTGATGAGATTGCAGTTGTTTCGGGAGTTGTCAGCAAAAATACAGTTTCAATTTCGGGGTGCATCATTTTATTAATCTGTGCAATAGCTCTTTCATATTCAAAATCGGAAGCTGTTCGTAATCCCCTTAAAATATATTGGGCGTGAACTCTTTTGCAATAATCAACTGTCAACCCTTCGAATTTACCTACCTTAATTTTAGGTTCATCTTCAAATACACGCTTGATCCAATCTTTCCTTTTCACCAAGGGGTAGTAAGGCTCCTTATTCGAATTGTATCCAATCATAATGATAATCTGATCGAACATTGGTAAAGCACGTTTGACAATCGATTCATGCCCTAAGGTAAATGGGTCAAAGGAACCCGGAAATATTGCTATTCTTTCCATCCTGGATAATTTATTGCACAAAATTAGCAAGAAAAATGTGACAATTGACTTCGTCGAACTTTGTTTCGTTAATGCGACAATTCGACTATTTTTATTTTCTTTACACAATTAGTAATAATACATATGACAGAGCGCGATATCATAGGAATTTTCGGGAAGATGAATTCAGGAAAGAGCTCTTTGATGAACCTTCTTACTCAACAGGAAACCTCAATTGTTGATTCAACTCCCGGAACTACCGCCGATACAAAAATAACATTGACCGAAATTCATGGTTTGGGTCCGGTGAAATTAATGGATACTGCCGGGTTTGATGAGCAGAATGTGCTGGGCCTTAAAAAACTTAAGAAGACAATTGCTGCATTAAAAGAATGCGACCTTGTTCTGCTCGTTATTGATCCGGCAACTTTTGATTATGAGACCGATAAGTTCATTCTCGAACAGGCACGATCGCTTGAGAAACAGGTGATTGTTGTTTATAATCTTTTTCGCAGCACGGACAAGAACCGAATTGATAAAGTTGAAGAAGTACTCGCTAGGTCGCGATTTTATCACAGGATCGTGTTGAGCGCAATAGATATTAATTATCGTCAGCGATTACTTGAGGTAATTCTTGCCAATTACATTCCTAAAAATGCAACGATCGATTTAATGCCATTTGTTGAAAAAGGGGAATTTTATATTCTGAATATTCCAATGGACGAAGAGACACCGCCCGGAAGATACCTGCGCCCCCAGGCCATGGCAGAAGAGTACATCACCCGAAAATGGGCCTTCCCGGTTTCGTACCGGATGAATCTGGCAAAGGCCAGGGCAGGTGACCCTTCTGAAAAAGAAAGGTGGTACACTTTCATCAATAGTTTTACCCGAAAGCCGAAAGCAATTATCACCGATTCGCAGGCGATGGACATCATAAAGGACTGGGTGCCCGACGATATGGCATTGACGACCTTTTCGATCATGATGATCAATTATATGAGCAGGGGAAGGCTGAATGAGTTTGTGAGTGGAATCAGGGCATTGAAATCCTTAACCGCTGGCGACCATATTTTGATTGCTGAAGCTTGTAACCATTCCCGTATCAGGGAGGATATCGGAACTGTTCAAATACCCAATTTGCTTAAGAATTTCTACCCGGATGTAATTGTAGACTATACTTTTGGAAGAGAGTTCGTTGATGACCTGGACATGAAAAAGTACAAGCTGGTGATACACTGTGGCGGATGCATGATCTCAAATCAGCGTATGGCAGCACGGCTCCGCGATCTGAATGCAACCGGAATACCGGTTACCAATTATGGCATATTTCTTTCGTATGTTCATGGAGAAAAGGTACTTGACAGGGTGATTAAACCGTGGGAGAAATAATTCGAAGACACTTTCTCCTATTCTCTCCCTCACCCCCTCTCAGAGTCCCTCCATCTCAGCGTCCCTCATTTCTTCAGGCAGCAACTCTTGTATTTTTTCCCCGATCCGCAGGGGCACAAATCGTTACGGCCCACATTGTTGAATATGCTTGCAAGCATTGGATTTTCTTCTGCGAAGATTCCTTCTGCATTTTTGTAATGGCTATTCCATTCACCACGTTGATAAAAATAGCAGCCTGGCGTATGGGTTTCATCATCAAATAATTCGAGCGCGTACATGAGCTCTTCCCTTATCAGGTTTTCATTCGTCCCTTTTTGGGTGAAAGGAACAAACTCCTCATGAAGCTTTTTTACTTCCTCACGGCACGATATTAACCGTGTTTCGGCCACATGTACAGCCAGTAGGGGTTTCCATCCCGTGTCGGGGTTACTTAATAACCTGGAAATCTTCTCGCCGTGAAATTCATCTTTGGCAAAGTAGACGCAATCGTAAAGAAAAAGATACGGTGCATTGCTTTTGATCGATACCTGTTTTTCGATGGCATCAAGAAATGAAGCAATGGTTTCCGGATACCGTTCTGAAAGCATCCCAACCAAAAACAAGCCTTGTTCATCCAAAAGATCCCAGTCTGGCGAATCGGAAGTTGTAAATAGATTGATAACGGATGGAACCATTTTAAGCGAAGAATGCACTTCGGCAAGAATAGAGTACCACAATGGCAGATTGGGCAAACTTTTGTTCAGCATCGAAATCCGCTCGTTGTATGCGTTATCCAAATGGAAGATGATTTTGTTTTCAATATCTTCGTCATATGGAAGATTCATCAAAAACTCAAGTGCTTCAAAAGGGACTCCAGTGGTTTGAGAATGCAGAATTGCTATGGCTTCTTTTTTAGTCATCGTGCTTTTATTTACGGCGCAAAGATAGAGTTTAACAACCATGAAACAAGTCACAGGGATTTCCCGATTTTGAGATGCCGGCTATACTTTGAGTTGAGTTAAGTTTTCTGAAAAATTCGAAGTAAGCAAATAATTTTAAACCAATGGTTTGATAAATGCGATTTTATTTTTTTCAAAGCTCTCTTGAAATGACTCAAAGTCGTATTTCCGAAGTGTCGTTCCTATTGTGTTTGTTCTTACTGCGATCTCGAAACGGTCTATTCTCATCGGCTTTTCACGTGACGAATTAGTCAGGTACAAAAACTTGTCATAAACTTTCTCTTTGTCTTCTGTTTTATAATGTAGATTCAGGAATGTTTCATATTCCCATAATGTTGGCTGTGAATTTTTTGCAAGTGTCATTTTTAATATTTTAAAACATTACTTAAAAATCTTTTTTTATCACAGACTTTAGGTCTTTCAATTTGAATATAGTCTGTTTGAAAGAATTAATGTCTGTAAGTTCTGCAATTATAATAAATTTAAATTCGATTATATAAATAACTGATCAAATTTTAATAAGGAATTGGCAGACTTTAGTGAAGTAATTTTAAAGTTGAGAATGAAAGAAGCCGAACTTTTTAAGGGTTCGGCTTCAATATAGAGGTATTTTAAGATCTAACTTGTAACTTTTTCGAGTCTTTTGATCATCGAGAACATAAACATAGCAGAGAGAAGACAGACTGTAATGAATATGGCCCACAATTGCCAAAGTTCAATTTTACCCCAGAAAAAGCTTCCTGTGAAAAGCAGCTTGTTTCCAACTGCAGTTGCCAAAAGCCAGCCACCTTGCATCAATCCCTGGAACCGTGGAGGGGCAACTTTCGAAACAAAAGACAAACCCATCGGG